>LADO01000048.1 GCA_000961595.1 Peptococcaceae bacterium BRH_c4b | reverse complement strand
GTGGACGGTCTGAAGAATGCTTGAACATTAAAGTTACTATAAAAAATAGCCAATAAATTTTATATGACCGCCACAAAAAGGGCTGGCAGCGGTTTTCGCTGCCAGCCCTTTTTGTGGTTTTCTTTTAATTAATCGGACAGCCCGACTCCCAGAATACCTCCCACGGCCCCTCCGGCCAGAGCGATAATAAATTTTAGTAACACTGTAAAAAAAGTTGCCTGAGAAGGCAGGAAAATCAGAGCTATCAGCATTATTAGCACAAAATAGGTCACGCCTACCCCCATGCCGTGAAAAAGCCCCTTGTTACCAGCGTTTTTTGCTGCTATCCCGCCACCACACAATACACCCGCAAAAAGCATGGCATAAGCAAACCAGGGCAGGGTGCTTTCGGAAAGGGCGGTGAAATAAAAGGCCATGCCCAGCAGGGCGCTGCCGGCGATGGAAATGGCCAGGGAAATTACCGTTCCTTTGATTATTGAGTTATAATTAATTGATGACGGGCGTACCGGATCAGGAATCCTAAAACCCAAAATCACTCACCTCCGGTGTCTGTATACCAAATTGTATGTATTGCAGCTATCATTATGACAGAAACATTAATATTTATACGGATTTATAAAACACAGCATATTATGGTTAATATGTCAATCAGCTGGTAGACGAAAGGTAAAGGTGTTATTTTGAATAGACAAGTACTAACCTACGAAATCGGAGACAGGCTGTATATCAATGTTACCAATCGCTGCTGCAATAACTGTGTTTTTTGCATCAGGAGAACGGAAAAGGGCGTGGGCTATAATCTGTGGCTGGAAAAGGAACCCGCAGCGGAAGAGATTATTAAGTCCGCCGGTGACGCAGGCAGGTACTCAGAAGTGGTTTTCTGCGGCTATGGCGAGCCTCTCATGCGGCTTGATGTGGTAAAAGAAGTGGCGGCTGAGCTTAAGTCCCGGGGGGCGGTGCTGCGTGTAAATACCAACGGCCAGGCTTCGCTGCAGTTGGGAAAGAATGTGCCCGTGGAGTTGAGGGGGCTGGTGGATACTGTTAACATCAGCCTGAATGCTGATACCCCGGAAAAGTACGTGGAATTGTGTAGGCCTGCCCTGGGTGCAAAGGCTTACCCTGCCCTGCTGGATTTTGCCCGGGAATGCAAACTGCATATCCCCCGGGTGGTTTTTTCCGTGGTGCAGTGGCCTGGGGTGGACATAGAGAAATGCAGGGAGATAGCTCACTCAATGGGTGTGGAGTTCAGGTTAAGAAAATACAGCGGGTGAACTACCCCTCCTTTCGCTACGCTCAGGAAGAGGCTTCCAGGGGCATAGCGAAGTTCATTAGGTTCCTTGTTCATCGTAAGCCCCAACGGACCTAACTCCCAAGGCATATACCGCCGTCCCAGCGGCAAGATTTTTATTGCAAACTATGAGGCTTTCGCCTTATACAAAATGTTTATAGCTGCATTATGATCCCGATCTAACACCAACCCGCAGTACGAGCATACATGAGTTCTCACGGACAAGTCTTTCTTAACGATATTCCCGCACCGACTGCATTGCTGACTGGTGCCATGGGGAATTACCTTTGTTACTTCCCTACCGGCACTTTCAGCCTTATAGGAAAGCATCGAGACAAATTCGCCCCACCCAGCGTCAGTTATGCTTTTGGCCAGGTTGTGATTCTTTACCATGTTCTGTATCTGCAGGTCTTCCACCGCTATCTTGCCGTACTTCCAGGCTAACTGACTGGATACCCTGTGGTGGAAGTCTTTACGCTGGTTACGCACCTTTTCGTGGTGCCGCGCAAGTCTCTTTTTGGCCTTGATACGATTTTTGGAGCCTTTCTTCTTACGGAATACGCTTCTTTGCAATGTTTTTAGCTTTTTCTCTGATTTAACCAGGTGTTTCGGGTTTGATATGGTTTCACCGTTTGAAAGGGTAGCAAACTCTTTTATGCCCACGTCTATCCCGATTGCCTGACAGTTCGGCGAGTACAAAACCGGGTATTCCTCTACTGCCAGTACAGCGTACCATTTACCTGACTGCTCTTTCTTTATGGTGCAGGTCTTTATTTCTCCGTATATCTCCCGGTGTACGATAATCTTAACCAGGCCGATTTTGGAGAGTTTAAGTGTACCGTTTTGGAAAGAGGCACCTAGGCCTTCACCATATTGGGTATAGGTAATGGATTTGTACTGCCCCGGTCCCTTGTAGCGTGGATAGCCCGGCTTTACTCCAGCTTTTACCCTGCGGAAAAAATTATTGAAGGCTCTCTCTACACGAAACAGGACTTCTTGGGCTACCTGGGAGTGGATGGCTTTTACCTGGTCATGTTTCTCTTTATCAGCTTTTAGAATTACCTGTTGCTTGATTCTGGTCAATCCTTTACCATTTCGATAGTAGTGGTTCTTTCTGTCCGCCAGGGCTGAGTTATATATTACCCTGCAGGCTTCCAGCCATTTTGTTAGATTTTGCTCTTGCTCTTTATCCGGATATATGCGGAATTTGTAGTTACGCATTTCCTTGAGACTGAACGTATCTTTTGACATCTTCGAGCTTCACCTCCCCTACGATTGAAAGGAAGTAGCTTGGCGACCAAAAACTGCCGTCCCACAGTTGCTTTTTAACCTCTGGATAGTCACGGAATATCAACCTAGCCGAGGTAGACTTCAAGGAATTGATGAACTTGGATAGTTGGATTGCTGGCTTAAAGGAAAAAAGTATGTGTATGTGGTCCATGCCGTTTTCCTGCTCTATTATCTATACGCCGAATCTGCCGGCTATTATATTATTGACTTCTTTTAGGTACTCTGTTACCTCCGGTGCAAGTACCTTGCGCCGGTATTTAATACAGCAAACATAGTGGAATCGCAGTGAATAGACTGAGTGGCAACCCTTATCTATAGTGTATTTCATAGTTATATTATAACAGACGAACCAAAACAGAACAAGTGTTTTGTCTGTCGACTATTATACTGCCCCGCCATTCATCCCCCATCTTCGTCCTTGCTATCGCAAGCTATGAAAGATTAGGAAGGGGACTTCTGGCGGGTTAAGTTAAATATAAAAATTTAAAAAAATAAAGCAGGTTAATCCTGCTTCTAAGATATGGATCTTAAGGTATTAAAGAGCTAATTGCTTCAACAAAATCTTGTTCTGTAATATGCTCTATAAGAGAAGCCCTTTTAAACCTATTCATCTCAATTCCTGGGTAGTCCTTTGTTTTTAAAAACTCAACACTTCTGTAATGCCGTGGCACAGCATTGGCATCAAAAATATAATCACTAATAACACGTACTATTCCTACTACGTTAAATTCTGTTTGTTTGCCAGTACCAATAATTATATAGTCGCCTATTTGCATCCATTTACAAAAGTTTCTAAAAAAACGGTCTTTTTCATCATTTATTCCAAGATTCGTTGTGGCATAATCTAAATCACCGTTGGTTATGGTTAGATAGTTGTCATCTATACCGTCTTCATCAATTCCAACAATCTTGCTACTAACAAAAATAGTCCACCAATCCTTAAATGTTTTCATTACCCAATAATTTCTCATAAATTACTCCTCCCTTCTGAATTATCTTAGCCTTTTTTCGTTCTGACCCGTAAAACTGGTATCTTTGAATTTTAACTGGACTTAATAATTTGAAAATAGTAGAAATAGTTTAATATACATATCCTCCGTCGTCTTTTAAATCCATTATAACAGCATTATTCACCCACCATTGGCTTCCAAATTTTACGGGGTGTAAATATAGAGAACCAATAATGTCTAGCATATCCCCCTCTTTTACAGTTTTGAGCTTATAATGCTGTTCAGTAACTATTATAAATACGACATCATTAAAATTATCTTCTTTTCTTTTACATTTCAAAGAAACTCTATCTTTTCCTACAACAAGAACCTGTCCCAGCCATTCAACATGTTGCCCTTTAACTTTATTCCAAAATACCTTTTTCTCACTGTCGCTCATGATATTGTATGTATCATCGAAGTTCTTAAAATCTAATCTGTAAATTATTCTTTTTGCCTTAGCTTCTTTTTGCATATTAACATCTTTTTCTTTCTGTTGGTCTGTTTCGGTATCTTTAGCTTGTGGCTTCACTTCAGCTTCTTCTTTTTTTGGTTCCGTATTTTCCTTCTTATCAGTTTCTTTTTTGGCCTGTTGTTCTGCCTTAACTTTTGCCTCTTTTTCAGCTTTTGCCTTCTTTTCAGCCAATTCCTTTTCCTGCTTTTAAGCTATTGCTTGTCTTTCCTCTGGTGTCAATGATGGTGTAGTTACCAAATGGCTAATCCATAGGTAATTAAAACTCGACCTCTGGTTTTGACAGTCCCCCACCGTATTACCAATTCAGGCTTAATACAACCAACTACTAAAGCAATAAAAAAAAGAAACAAAAGAAAAAGAAAAAGAACAACCATCTCACATCTCCCTCATTATATTTCCAATTTATCATTTAACACCACCCTATTAGAAAGCTAAAAATTTAGTTTCTTTGCCAGTAAATCTTTTGAACATTTACCTATCTCAATAAGCTTTTCAAGTTTGATAATTACTCCTTCAAGCTCATCTATTGAGTTAAAATAGTTTACATCGCTTATATAATTAGCAATTTTACATAATTGTATATAATCTATTTTAGATAATTATAAAGCGGATAGTGCTGATATGAAGAATAGGGCGACATTATCCAGAACCTTACGGACGGCTCAGCCCAGACGCTTTAATACTTTAATATGCCATATACTTTCCTGGCAAAAATAAAGCAAAAGGTCTGGAAAAAAGAAAAAAACTGTTATATTATAATATTCAAATAAGCGTTTTAATGTAAGGCAGGTGTGCGTATGGATGGTAGTGATTGTAAATGCCTTGAATTAAAGGATATAAGGGCTGCAATAAAAGAGGAAGATGTATGCGAAATATTTTGCTCGGACCAGGCCAAGGTGGAGAGGATTAGAAAGCTTATACACGCAACGGAAGGGTTGGCCAGTATGTTTAAGTCCCTGGCGGATGATACCAGAATAAAAATAGTATACGCCCTGTCCCTGGATGAACTTTGTGTATGCGATGTGGCAAACATAACCGGCTCCTCTGTGGCCACAGCCTCACATCATTTAAGGCTCCTGAGAAATTCGGGGCTGGCTAAATACAGAAAAGAAGGCAAACTGGTGTACTACAGCCTGCAGGATAACTGTATAAGGGAAATAATAAATGCAGCCATCAGACACAGCGGAGGAAGCCATGGAAAAACTGACTGCAGAGAATAAAATATTCACAGTGCCGGTAGACGGTACCGCTGCCCTGCCTATTGGAGATCATGCCACCACCAGTGTTTTGCTTTTGCATGGCCTTGATTGCGCCGACTGCGCGGCAAAATTGGAAGAAAAGATAGCCAGGCTGGAGGGAGTGCTGTCGGTTAAGGTTAATTTCGGGGCAGCCAAAATGAAGGTTGAACACATATCTTCAGTGCAGGAGATTATTAAAGCCGTTAAGGGTTACGGGTATGGGGCTGATATTGAGAAGCAACCCGGAGGGCAGGCAGAAACAGTGTTCCGGATATACGGCCTGGACTGCGCGGACTGTGCCGCCAAACTGGAAAAGAGTGTAGGTATGCTGGCCGGAGTTCAAGGGGTTAGTCTTAATTTTGCCACGGGTAAAATGAAGGTGGCTCATAACCTTTCGGTGAGTGCAATATTACAGGCGGTATCCGCCAGGGGCTACCGGGCAGAGGAGGAAGGCTCAGGTCCCGTGGTGAAGGGCTGGCCCGACAGGCAGGAACAGATCAGGCTGTATAGCACCATAGCGTCAGGTTTATTGTTGATTAGCGGCTTTTTGGCCCAGCTGGCGGGGTTTGACCAGGTGGTCAAATATTTTTATCTGTCTGCTATAATCAGCGGCGGGTACTATATGGCCAAAAGCGGACTGTATGCATTGAAATCTCTGACCATGGATATGAATTTTCTGATGACCGTGGCGGTTACCGGGGCCATCGCCATTGGGGAGTTTTCCGAGGCGGCCACGGTTGTGTTTTTATTTGCTATGGGTAACCTGATGCAAAACTATGTGGTTGAAAAAACACGCCGCTCAATTCGCTCACTGATGGATCTTTCGCCCCGGGAGGCTCTGGTAAAAAGAGATGGCCGGGAGATAACAGTGCCGGTGGAGGATGTTCTTAGAGGAGAAATTATTATCGTCAGGCCGGGAGAAAACATACCCGTTGACGGTATAGTATTGTCCGGGGAATCGCCGGTAAACCAGTCCCCCATTACCGGTGAATCCATGCCGGTAATGAAGGTAAAGGGTGCAACGGTTTTTGCCGGAACTATCAATGGCGGAGGGGCGCTGGAAATAGAAACTGCAAAAATTGTGGCGGACAGCAAGCTGTCCAGGATAATCCAGCTGGTTGAGGAGGCACAGGCCCAGAAAGCACCTTCCCAGCAAACAGTGGATGTTTTTGCCAGGTATTACACTCCTGCCGTCATTCTATTGGCTCTGGCCCTGGCCATTATGCCCGCAGCATTTTTCGGTCTGGATTTTGGGGACTGGTTTAAAAAGGCGTTGATCCTGCTGGTTATCGCTTGCCCCTGCGCCCTGATTATTTCCACACCGGTATCAATAATTTCGGCTATCGGCAGCGCAGCACGTAAGGGTGTACTAATCAAGGGGGGGGCATTCCTGGAGGAGGCCGGTAGAATTAAGGTTATGGCTTTTGATAAAACCGGTACCGTTACCCGGGGGAGGCCGGAGGTCACCGCCATAGACGCTCTAAACGGCTATAGTGAAAGGGATGTTCTTGTTGCCGCCGCAGCAATAGAAAACCGCTCCGAGCACCCTCTGGCCGGGGCTGTTTTGCGAAGACTGGAGCAGGAAAACCTACAGGCTCCAACATGCAATGATTTTAGCTCACAGGCCGGAAAAGGCGCCGGAGCGGAATTTAACGGCATCAGATATTATATAGGTAATGAGCAGTATTTTGACGATATAGGGATATCACACCTATCTTCCCAGGGCAAACTTGATGCTTTCCGGCAAAAAGGGTGGACGGCGTTACTGGTGGGCAACGAAAAAGACGTTATGGGCATTATTGCAGTTGCCGACCAGATTAGGGAGGACAGTGCCCGGACGGTTATAAAGCTGAGGGAATCAGGTATTGCCAGGATGGTCATGCTTACCGGGGATAACGGGGAAACCGCCAGGGAAGTAGCGCTCAGCACTGGTTTTGATGAGTATATGGCCAATCTTTTGCCGGACGAGAAGCTGGCGGCAATCAGTGATTTAAAAAAATCCGGCAAGGTGGCCATGGTGGGCGATGGAATAAATGATGCCCCGGCCCTGGCTGCTGCCGATATAGGAATAGCCATGGGCGGCGCCGGTACCGACACCGCCATTGAAACAGCGGACATAGCACTAATGTCTGATGACCTGTCCAAGCTTCCTTATACCATTAAGTTGAGCAGGAAGGCGGTACGTATAATAAAACAGAATATCACTTTTTCCCTGCTCATCAAGGCTGCCTTTATCATCGCTACTCTAAGCGGTTATGCCACCCTCTGGATGGCGGTGTTCGCCGATACAGGCACCTCGCTGCTGGTAACTTTAAATGGCATGCGGTTGATGAGGGTAGAGGATAAGGGGTGATTTACTCGTTTTTAACAGACTTTTTATGGTCTAAGCCGGCAGGCGTTGGATCATCCACAAAATCATGCTCCCACTGCCCGTCCAAATTAATCATGCTGGCCGAGCCGGTGGGCTCTGATACTAATGCGTCACCACGTTTAAACTTTTCTTTCCTGGTATTTTTTCCGGAATTTATCAACTATGTTACCTCCCGGTTTTGTATTTGCATTGCATAATTGAAACTGGGGTACAAAAGTCTTTTTGGCCCATGCCATTTCAACATACAGTTTAATGCCTGGCAGGCGGATACTATATGCGGTAACAGAATTAGTAATGATGTTTTTGCTGTTGTATCATAAATAGTATGCCAATTATAGTAGCATGGTATTTCATGAAGGTTATCACTACCGTCTGCTCAGCCGAAGGGAAAGGAGCCGGACGGTTATAAAACCGCACCCCGGCTCCGAAGTACCAATCGTCTATGAGCTGCTATCACTCTAAAGGTGATTTGTTCCGTTCTGCTGCAAGCAGTGCGGCGTTATAGACATCTCTTATGGCAATACCCTTTGCAGCAGCTATCCTTCTGCAGTCTTCATATTCCGGCGCCGCCTTAAGGCGCACACCCCGGTTATCCAGGGCAAATTTAGTCCTTACCAGTCCGTAAGGAGTATCTATCTCCTCTGAGCTTCTTTTTAGAACAGCCCGGTTTTCCTCCCGGAAGCGGATCCCCAGGGTAGTGGTTTCTTTAAACAGGAGTCGCATTAAGGTGTCCCGGACATCTGGCCGGCACAGTACAGTGAGTAGATAACCCGGCCGGTTTTTTTTCATGTAAGCTGGTGAAACGAATGTGTCAAGAGCGCCGTTTTCCAGCAGTCTCTCCATCACATAACCCAAAAACTCGGGGTTCATGTCATCAATATTGGTTTCCATCACCAGGATGGTATCGCTGAAGTGACTCTCTCCGGCGGAAGAGCTTCCCAGAAAAACCCTGAGGAAGTTTGGAATACCGAAATCCTTGCTGCCTAATCCATATCCTACCGTATCCAGGGTCATTTCGGGGCGGGTACCGAATGCCCCGGACAGAGTTGTGGCAATGGCGGCGCCAGTAGGGGTAACCAGTTCCCCCTCAATGTCCAGGTCTCTTAAAGGGACTCCCTTCAGTAATTCGGCGGTGGCCGGGGCCGGCACAGGCAGAAGACCGTGCCGGCAGGTAATATAACCGCTCCCTGTGGGAAGGGGGGAGCACACCATCCGGTCCACATTTAGATTATAAAGAGCATGCGCTGTTCCCACGATGTCAAGAATTGAATCCACTGCTCCCACTTCGTGAAAATGAACATGATCGGCAGGTACTCCATGTACTTTCCCCTCAGCTTCAGCCAGTCTCTGAAAAATTAGCAGTGAATTTTCCTGGACCTTTTCCGGCAGAGAACTTTCCGTAATCAGGCGCCTGATGTCGGATAAACACCTGTGGGGCTGGTGCTCTTCCTGAACGGTTATTTTAACCCTGGTGCCGGTAATGCCCCGGCTGCTTTCCCTTGACACCTTTATATCCCAGTTCTGCAGGGGCAGTTTGTGCAGTTCCTCTTCCAGCAGGCGGCTGTCCATCCCTGCGTCAATCAATGCCCCCAGGCACATGTCGCCGCTTATGCCGGAAAAGCAGTCAAGATACAATATTCTCATATAAGTCCTTCTTTCTATCAATTATGTGGCAATAATTGACGGCAGCAGGGTACTTAGTTGTTTAATATAGAAATGAAATTACCGGACAGGAGCGCTGCACAGCCGGTTTATTGAGTTGGCCAGGGCGGCGGCGCCAAACCCGTTATCTATATTTACCACTCCCACACCTGAGGCGCAACTGTTCAGCATGGCCAGCAGGGCGGCCAGGCCTCCGAAACTGGCGCCGTATCCCACACTGGTGGGGACCGCAATCAGTGGCCTGTCAGTGAGCCCCCCCACAACACTGGCCAGGGCTCCCTCCATGCCGGCTACCACGATAACAACCGTAGAGCTGTGGATCTGATCCTGGTTGTCCAAAAGCCTGTGTATACCGGCCACACCCACATCATACAGGCGTTCCGCCAGGTTTCCCATTGCTTCACAGCAAACCGCCGCCTCTTCCGCAACAGGAATATCCGCGGTCCCAGCGCTGATGATTAGTATTTTACCCTCACGCAAGGGCTTTTCCGGCATGTGGTACACTATGCAGCGAGCCAGATCGTAATAGGTGGCCCCGGGTACATATTTGAGAACTTCCCGGTACATTTCCTGATTGGCTCTGGTTGCCAGTACAGGTGAATGTTCTTCTGCCAGATGGTTGAATATTACGGCCACCTGTTCGATAGTTTTGCCCTGGCAGAATATTACCTCAGGGAACCCTGATCTGAGGCAGCGGTGGTGGTCAATCTTGGCAAAGTGCAGGTCACGGTACGGGAGGTGCTGCAATTTACTTATGGCGTCTTCCACTGATTCATTTCCCCGGGCTACCCTGTGCAAGAGGTCTTCAATATCGGACCTGTACAAAATGCATCCCTCACGGCTAATAAAAATTATGGGTTTAAAAAATTTTATACTACCACTATGATGTTGTCAAATTTTGCAATACTTGCGTGAGTTTACGGTTCGGTCGGGCAAAGACATGTGATTTAGCGGGTAGAAACTTGTTATAATCCCCATTAGCAAAGCTTTTCCGGTAATATTGCAAAAGTATTATCGTGTATTGTTAAACACTTACATTTTTTCTACCATTCACTCCCTTTCTCTTTCCAAAATCATGGCCATACCCATCCCGCCGCCTACGCACAAGCATGCCAGGCCTTTTTGAAAGTTCCGTCTTTTCATTTCATGGATCAGAGACACTACCAGCCTGGCACCAGTGCATCCCACTGGATGGCCCAGACCCACGCCGCTGCCGTTTACATTGGTGATTTCCCTGTTTAGTTCCAAAAGCTTTTCGCAGGCCAGGTATTGGGCAGCGAAGGCTTCGTTCAATTCGATAAGTTCCATGTCTTCCAGGGTGAGAGCCGCTCGTTTTAACGCTTTTTTAACAGCCGGTACTGGGCCGTAGCCCATCAGGTCCGGCTCAACCCCCGCTCTGGCAAAACTCACGATACGGGCCAAAGGCTTTAAGCCCAGTTCCTTGGCTTTGTTCAGAGACATCAGCAGTACCACCGCTGCGCCGTCATTTAATCCGGAAGAATTACCGGCTGTTACAGTACCGTTTTTTCTGAAGGCAGGAGGCAGTTTGGCGAGTTTTTCCAAGGTTATATCCGGGCGGGGATGTTCATCTTGATCCACCGTTTTGACTTGACTCTTACGTACCGGCACCGCCACTGGAAGGATTTCTTCCTGGAAGGTTCCTTGCTGAGTTGCCCTTACTGCGTTCATGTGGCTCCTAAGAGCGATTGCATCCTGCTCCTCCCTGGTAATGGAGTATTTGTCCGCCAGGCGCTCGGCTGTCTCACCCATTAAGATATGGTGAATGGGATCAGTGAGCATCTCCCAAAGGGAATCTGTCATCTGGCCATGCTGCAGGCGCTGCCCCCAGCGGGCGCCTTTTAAAGTATATGGCACCCCGCTCATGCCCTCAGTTCCTCCGGCCATGACTATTTCTGATTCCCCGGTGACGATTTGCTGGTATCCACACACAATTGCCTGCATTCCAGACGAGCACTGGCGCTGGATGGTCATGCCCGTAACTTCATGGGGAAAGCCCGCCACCAGAGCGGCGGTCCGGCCAACATTGGGCTCGTCCGTACGCTGGGCACAGTTACCCAGGATCACATCGTCCAATATACTTCCATCCATAGAAACCCGCCGCAGCGTCTCCTTCATTACCTGAACAGCCAGCTGGTGAGGGAGCATATCTTTAAATACTCCTCCAAAATCACCAATTGGGGTTCTTACCCCGCTGACAATAACTACATCTTTAAACATCATACCACTCCTTTTACCGGCTTGAGCACGGGGTGGCGCAGAAAGTCGTCTACTTTTTCACCCCTGCAATAAATTAGCGGCTTAAACTCCTTGAGCTCTTCAAAAAATTCTTCCCCGCTTTTCATGTTGATTCTCCCTTCAAAATCAAATTGAATAAGCCTCAGCTTAAGCTTATAAACGAATAGTTGTTAGATATAATAAGTGCAAACAAATGTTGTTAAATCTACTGCATAAAGTCATAAGCAAGGTATATGCCAGCGTTTCAAATGTCAACAATGTTTTGCTAAAGTCTTCATTTAAGAAAAAAACCAGGGATTAATCGAGAAGGAGGCGGGGTCTCCCCGCCGTCCTCTCACACCACCGTACGTATGGTTCCGTATACGGCCGTTCGCCAAGCATTACAAACAAAGATATAACGATCAAAAAGGCAGACAAGTCAGAGCTTAAGCCAATAGTCCTTAGTAAGGATAGAGTTTAGGAGCAACGAGGCGGCCCATGGGCCTTTTCTAGTATTGGCGTATCCTATAGCCATCCACTCAGGGGCACCATGAGCCCTGAATTCACGAATCCTAGTCCTAACCCGCTTCCATTGTTTCCATACGCACATACGCAATCGGTGGCGTATCCACTCATCTAATTCCCAAGTATCTTCTTGGCATCGGCAAGAGCGAAATACCCCATCCAGCCAGTAAGATATAAGGAGAGTTTCTTCACCCGTTGCTCCAGCGGAACGGGTGCCTTCTGGTCGGTGAGTTGTCGCACCTTTTCCTTTAGGCGTTCCACTGTTTTGAGTGCCAGGCGGATTCCCACCTGCTTACCTGTATAGAAACTAAACTCCAGAAATTTACGTTTCCAAGGTCGGCCCACGGAATTTTATTTTCACGCAGACTTTAGAAAACGGGTTTTTACTATTAAGGTAAGTATTGCATATATGCACGAGGTTTGCAGATATGCAATACTATTAATCAGTCATATCCATGAAAATTGGTTATCTCTTGCAATACTACGAGTAAATCATTTATATGCTGCATTCGTGTTCGGTTAAGGACGTTTTTATAATTATAATACTAAAAAGTTAACCTGCATTGGGTAATTAAACTGCTGAACAAACAGTAAACACTTTGATTTTGTTGGGTTTTTTCTATGCAAAATTGATAAATTGTTGCATAACTATTTACCTGAAAATGGTTAACCGAACACGAATGTTATATGCTGTAATAGATCACAAAAAGTTTTAGCTTCTGGTGGCACAAAATTTGCGAAATAGTAAGAATAATTTGACACTTTAATATTGGCTGGCAATGATTTTTATAAGGGAGGTGGCCGGACAAAACACAAGCTCTTACAATGTTGGTAAACCGGTAATTTATACTTTAAGGAGGTTAAAAGAACATGACAACAGTATGGCCTGCACAAATCATTTCGCGGATCATGCGTAAAGAAGAAGGCGTAGATTACATGTTTGGCGTGCACGGTGGCCACACCATGCCTATTGATGACTGGTTCTGCATGGATGGCGGCAAATATATCCACATGCGGCACGAACAAGGCGGGGTGTACGCAGCAGACGCTTATGCCCGTATTACCCGCAAACCTGCGGTGGCTTTCGGCACCTCCGGTCCCGGCGTTGCCAATATGGTTTCAGCTATTGGTCAGGCCTACACCGCTAAAAGCCCGGTAGTCTGTTTGTTCGGCCAGCATCCGATGCTTGGTGATGACCGCTGGACTTTGCAGGAAGGCTACGGGACAGAAATGGTGAAATCTGTTACCAAAGCAGCCTATCGTGTATTAAACCCAAGCATGATCGGATTCTACGTTAAAAAAGCCTTCCGGGTGGCGTCGGAATACCCTATGGGCCCGGTGTCCGTGGAGATCCCCCTGGATGTACTCAACTGGCAGCCGGTACAACTGGATAGACAAGCAGGCTATACGCCTGACTGGCGGATGGCGCCGGCGCCCAAACAAGAAGGCCAATCGGACCTGGTCAAGAAAACTGTTGATTTGCTGCTAAACGCCGAAAAGCCAGTTGTCATCGCAGGCGAAGGAATTCACTGGGCCGATGCTGCCGCCGAGTTGATGGAATTTGTGGAACTGACCGGTATCCCGGTTCACACCAGGCGCATTGCCCGCGGTGCGGTGCCTGAAGATCACGCGCTGCATATTGAAGGCGGCTACCGTGGCCGTTTTCTGAAAAACGCCGACGTAATGGTGGTTATCGGCTTGCGCATGGGTTATCTGGAAAATTACGGGCACTGGAATAATACTTGCAAGTTTATACAAATCAACGAGGCCTCCAGTGAAATCTGCTTCGAGCGCAAATCCGAAATGGAGATTATCGGCAACACCAAGCTGGTGCTGCAGCAAATGATCGACTATGCCCGGAGCAGCGGGAAAATTATGAAAAAACGTGCTGAATGGGTTGGGCAAATCGAAGAGGGACGCGACGCCTGGCGGAAAAAACAACAGGCTGAGGTTTTAGGCACCATGTCCGAATCACCCATTCACCCCCATGCCATCGGGCAGGTGCTCGCGGATTATGCCAACGATGTAATACCTGACGCCACCGTTATATATGACTCTTACACCGGCACCAACTACATTACGGACAAAGTACGGTCACGGTTTTCCGGACGCATCCTTGACGCTGCCGAATGGGCCGGTGTCGGACATGGTATTCCCATGGCCATTGGCGCGCAGCTAGCCCGGCCCGGCAAACCTGTCCTTTCATATATAGGTGACGGCGGCATGGGCATTGGCGGCTTCGACATAGAAACCGCAGCCCGGTACGACCTGCCCATAGTATACGTGCTATACAACAATGGTGTCTGGATTGCCGGCGAGAAAAAATTTGCCTACGGTCCCAGCTGGAAAACCCTGGGCGATCAAAACCCGCACGGCCGCAATAACGACAAAGGCCAACGCTATAGATACGACAATATGTTTAAAGAATTCGGCTGCCACGTAGAACACGTCCAGAAAATAGAAGACCTGACCCCGGCGCTGAACAGATCATTTGAATCGGGCAAGACCTCCCTGGTAAATGTGGAAACCAGCCCGGATGTTTGGGTAAAAATGTTTTACCGACCTGACTGGGCCTGCATGTTCTGGCACATACCAAAAGATCGCTGGTGTGGCGAGCAACACGGCTGGGATACCATCAACGATGCGCATAAGCTGTTCTTCGGCGTGGATGTTCCGCAAACCGACAAGCTGGACTAAACATATATACAAAATGCCCTGCCCGGTGGGGCAGGGACATTTTTCATAACAGGGGGTAAGAGAAATGGGTATTACAAAAGTAACAGTTTTGGGAGCGGGCTCTATGGGCAACGGCATCGTTCAGGTCAGCGCCCAGGCTGGTTACGAAGTAACAATGATTGATGTTAACGGGGATGCACTGGCTAAAGGCATGGCCAATATACAAAAAATGCTGGATGGAGGTGTCAAAAGAGATAAAATCACCGCCTCCGACCGGGATGCCGCAATGGGGCGGATAACCACAGCCACAGACTTTTCCCAGGCCTCCAGGGCCGATTTGGTAATTGAAGCGGTGCCCGAAGACCTGGAATTGAAAAAAGAGCTGTTTAAGCAATTAGATCAAATCTGCCCAACCCATACCATATTGGCCACCAACACCTCCTCCCTCCCGATTACCTCAATCGCCGCCGTCACTTCCCGCCCGGCACAGGTAATGGGAATGCACTTTATGAACCCCGTGCCACTAATGAAGGGTGTGGAAATAATCAAGGGGCGGATGACCTCACCCCAGACCATGGAAACGGGAAAAAAGTTTATTGAATCCATCAACAAAGTATGGGTGGAAGCAGTGGATTACGCGGGATTCATTGCCAGCCGGGTGCTGGACGTTATGCTTAATGAAGCTGTATGGTGTGTAATGGATGGCAATAAACCAGAAGAAATTGATAAAGCCATGAAAATATGCACCAACTTCCCCATGGGTCCCCTGGAGTTAATTGACATGGCGGGGGCTGATGTTCTTCTTAACGTGATGGAGATTATGGAAAAAGAATTTGGCGACAAATACCGCCCGGCGCCTCTGTTAAGGCAGATGGTCAGGGCCGGACACGTCGGCCGCAAGGCCGGGCGGGGCTTTTATGATTATAGCGGCAAATGATGGCTTCTGAAGTTAACCTGATGGGAGGTATATAAAAATGCCGGTTGCTGTTGTAAAGTATGATCAAACTTTGGCTGCCCTGCGCCGGGCTATTGAACTATGCGAAGGTTTTAGCGGGCTTAACCCGGATAGCAAGGTTATCCTGAAACCCAACGTAGTAATTGGCGGCAGGAAGTCCCAGCGGCCTGACGGGGTTGTTACCACGCTTGAAGTAATGGAAGGGCTGCTAACACTGCTCAGGGAAGCGGGCTGCCGGGATATTACCATTGCCGAGGGCGGCGCCATTCAGCCGGAGCTTAACCTGAACACTCCCCGGGCCTTTGAATGGTCCGGCATCAAGGAGCTGGCGGAAAGGCTGGGCATACCTACGATAGATTTAAATGAAGGTCCTTTTACTGCATTAGACTTTTATGGAGTTAAAATCGAAATAGCCAGTGCGCTTCTGGAAGCCGGTTTTATTGTTAACGTGCCCGTATTGAAAACTCACCAGCTAACCAAGATTTCCATGGGATTAAAAAACCTCAAAGGAGTATTGAGCAACGAGTCCAAGAAAAATTTTCACCGCCATGGCCTGGAGCGGTTTATCGCTATACTGGGCACCAAAATTCCCGTCAGCCTCACTGTTATAGATGGCACTTTTGCCATTCAAAAAGGACCGGTGGGCGATGATGTGCACCGCATGAATTTACTGGTCGCCGGCAAGGACATCCTGGATGTAGATATTGTAGGAGCCCACATTCTGGGCATTGACCCGGCCGAGGTCGGACACGTCAAACTGTTTGCCGACATGACGGGCCAAACTGTTGATTTAAACAGGGTAGAAGTCAGGGGAGAAAACCCGGCAGATGTGCAAAAGCCACTGGCCTGGGCCAGCACCTGGCCGTTAGACCTGATGAAGAAATATAACATATCCGGCATCCACATGGAAACCCCCGGCTACTCCAATTGCTCCGGCTGCGGGATGGGGATATTTGTTGCCGTTAACAATTTCTTCCGGGAGAATGTTGGCGCTACTTTTGATGGCGTAGAAATATGCGCCGGTCAGGAACCTGTGGCCTCACCTGCGGCCAATAAAGTCTTCTGCCTGGGCAAATGCGCTTGCGATACCAATAAGGACCATCCACACGCCATTAAAATAAAGGGTTGCCCCCCATCTATCAAGAAGATCTATGAAACCCTCAAAGAAGAGCTGGTACCCTAGCCGGTACCGGCGCTCTTCACCAATAAGTGCATAGGGGAGGAAATATATATGTTTAGAGAAGTTGTTGTTGTCAGCGCCGTGCGCACACCTTTCGGCAAATTTGGCGGCTCACTTAAAGATTTTGACTGCTATGACCTTGGTGCTGTTGTTATGCGGGAAGTACTACAGCGGGTGAACGTACCCGGTAATGCTGTGGGGGAAATATATTGGGGCGTAGGCGATACCGCTGCCTGTAAAGACGTCTATACGCCGGTGGCCGCCCGCCAGTCATTATTAAAAGCCGGCCTGCCGCCCGAAACTACTTCTTGCACCCTTGATAAAGCCTGTGTCTCCGGCATGACCGCCGTGCAGCTGGGTTTCCGGGCTATTCGCTACGGGGAAATTGACGCAGCCATAGGCGGCGGGGCAACCACCTTCAGCCAGGAGCCGCTCATCGTACGAAACCTGCGCTGGAACGGTTTCCGCATGGGCGAGATGGTCATGGAAGACCCGTTGTTTCGGCTGGGGTATAAAGATTACAATCCTGTTGCCGTGGATGCCGGTGAAGTTGCGGTGGAGCACGGGATCACCCGCCAGGAACAGGATGAATGGGCTTTACGGAGCCACCGGCTATATGGCTCAGCTCTGGAACGCAATTTAATCAGCGCAGAAATACTCCCGCTGGAAATTAACGTCAAGGGAAATACTGCACGCCAATTAACACAAGATGAACAGTACCGTCCCGATGTAACTTTGGAAAAATTGGCCAGGCTGCCGACTATCTATGGCAGCCCCACCGTCACCGCCGGCAATGCCCCCGGTCTTAACGACGGCGCAGCGGCTATTTTAATTATGAGTAAGGAACGCGCTCAAAGCCTGGGGCTAACTCCTCTGGCCACCATCGTCAGCATGGTGAACAGCGGTGCAAAACCACGTTTGATTGCCGAAGTGCCGGCCTACGCCATCCAAAAAGCACTGCAGCAGTCCGGTTTAACGCTGGATCAAATGAACCTCCTGGAGATTAATGAAGCCTTTGCCGCCATGCCTCTGGTAAGCACCAAAATTCTGGGTTCAGGAAATCAAAAGCTGGTGTCGGAACTCAGGGACAAAGTAAATGTTAACGGCGGCGCAGTGGCCGTCGGCCACGCCAATACCGCCTCCGGCGCCAGAATTCTAATGACGTTGATTTACGAGTTGCGCAGGCGGGGCGGGGGCTATGGAGCGGCGGCCATTTGCGGCGGCCTGGCCCAGGGTGACGCGACTATAGTGAAGGTAGAATAAGGAGGTTTGGCATATGCCTTATAAAACAATTATACTTTCCAAAGAAAATGGTATTGCTACTATTCAACTGGACCGGCCCACAAAACTTAACGCTCTTAACAAGCAACTGTTTATCGAACTTGCCCGGGCACTTGATGATTTGTCTGCAGACCGTGAGACCAAAGTGGTAATCCTTTATGGCAATGACAAAATATTCGGCGCTGGGGCTGACCTTAGGATGATAAGCAGTTCAGCGTCTACCGCTGTTGAAGCCCATTATTTTTTCGAACAGGAAGCGACCCCCGTTTATCATAAACTGGCTAAAATAGGTAAACCGGTAATTGCCGCCATCAGTGGTCTGGCTTTCGGGGGCGTTTTTGAACTGGCATTGGCTTGTGACCTGCGCATTGCCAGCGAAACCGCCACCTTCGGGTTGCCTGAGATAAGCCTGGGACTATTGCCCGGCGGCGGCGGAACCCAGCGCCTACCCAGAATTGTCGGCCTCACCAAAGCCAAAGAAATGCTTTTTACCGGCGACACCATCGACGCCAATGAAGCTTACCGGATTGGTCTGGTAAACAAAGTGGTGGCCCCGGACATGTTGTTGGAAGAAGCCAGATACATGGCGGAAAAGCTGGTCCGGAAATCATCTTTTGCGCTAAAAATGATCAAAACAGCGGTGGACACCGGCTACGAATTACCACTTGACGCAGCTTTGGAATATGAAGGGCGCTGCTTTGAAATGTTGTTTTCCACAGATGATGCCCATGAAGGAATCAATGCCTTCATAGAAAAGCGCAAGCCTATTTTTACCGACAAATAGTAATCAGGGGTGATATTGTTGGAAAACCATCTTCAATCATATGACATATCTTGCACATCCCCATCTTTAAACCCTTTTGTTCGTAAGTGGCGGGAGCAAAACCGGGGGGTGCTGGGGTACCTTTGCAACGTCCCGAAAGAAATTATTTACGCGGCCGGATTGCTTCCTTTCCGGTTACTGGGTGACACAAAACCTTTAAAAGAAGCATATGCCCATTTCCCATCAGTATTTTGCCACTACTCACGCAGCCTGGTAGATTTGGGTATCCAGGGAGATTTTCAGCATTTGGACGGAATTATTTCGATAAATATGTGTGACACCATAGTACATCTGGCCAACGCCATGCAAACCTCGCTGGATGTTCCCTGCTTCTATTTTATCAATCGTCCCCATGATAACGGCGTGCCGGCGGCTCACGCATTCTTCCGGCAGGAAATTAATAAATTCAAACAATTTCTGGAAACACATACCGGTAAATCTATTACAGATTTGTCTCTGGCCCGGTCTATCCGCGCCTATAACCAAAACCGGTCGCTTCTAAAAGAACTTTATGCCTTGCGGGGAGAAGGGGATACGCCGCTTTTACCGGGTATAGCAGTTAATACCATAGCTTATGTGAGCCAGGTGATGCCCCCGGATGACAACATACAATTACTTTCCGGCATAATTGACGATGTATGCAAGCAAAGCAAACCAACTGCAAGCAAAAGACCACGCATTCATATTTCAGGCAGCATGTTGCAGGATTTATCATTAATTAGCCTGGTTGAAAAATGTGGCGGCATAGTGGTTTCCGACGACTTATGCTCGGGACTGAGGCTATTCTGGGAACAGGTTAATGAAAATGGCGACCCGCTGGATAGTTTAACAGATTATTATCTGAATAAAATGCCCTGCCCTGCTATGCACTCTAAGGGCATAGAAGAACAGCGGCTTGCGGATATAATTCGTTTAGTACGGCACTACAGGGCTGATGGAGTAGTTTTCTGCCTGCAAAAATACTGTGACACGCATCAATTTGATCTTCCCTATCTGGAGTCCTGCCTAAAAAAAGAAGGGATTCCCGTTTTAAATTTGGAAGTGGATGGAGCTATCAATCCGGAGCAATTACGGACAAGGCTGCAAGCATTTATTGAAATATTGAGTTAAAGCACACATCTGTCTGTGGTTATAAGGAGGGAAAGTTTATGGGCGCCAAAACCGAAAAAGCCGTTCGATCATTAAAGATTACCCAGGAAATCTATCCAATTGTAAAAAATTTTTACATGGAATCCTGGGAAGCAAAAAAACAAAATAAATTGGTTTGCTGGGCTGGTGTAGGTGACCCCCGCGAGCTTTTTTGGGCTATGGATCTGGTACCGGTGTACCCGGAAAATTTTAGCGCCACCTGCGGCGCCAAGCAAATATCAGCGCCTGCTTGTGCCTTTGCGGAAGCTGCGGGTTATTCCCGGGATACTTGCTCTTATTTTCGCAATACATACGGGTATATGGTAAACAGGGACAATTTGCCTGAGCCGCCGGGCGGCGGCATGGCTCACCCGGACTTGCTGATTCTGGCGGTAAACTCCTGCCACACCCGGCCCAAGTGGTGGCGTATTATGGAAAGGCATTACAATGTGCCTACCTTTATATTTGAGGCGCCAACCATTCCCTGGGATATGCGCAGGGACAAAATAGATAGCCACTATTTGGAGTTTGTGGTTACACAAATGAAGGACATGGTAGCATTTATTGAAAAACACACAGGTAAAAAACTGGATATCAAAAAACTTAAGGAAGCGGTTTTCTGGGGTGACCGGGCATCGGCTCTCATCGACGAAATTTACGAGCTGCGCAAGGCAAAACCCTGCCCCCTGGGTGCCGAAGACATGGTTACTGCTTTATTCCCTATTATTGTCCTGCGGGGCGCAAAAGTGGCTGCTGATTTTTATGAAAAAATGCTCTTAGAGGTCAAGGAGCGAGTCGCCAAAGGAGAGGGTGTTTTACCCAACGAAAAACACCGCTTGTTTATTGATAATATTCCCCCATGGTATACCAAAGGCCTTTATAACTACTTCCACAAATATAATGCCATCTCAGTGGCTGAATCATATACGACCAACTTTTGCTGGCAAACACGCATGGACCCGGAACGGCCATTTGAAAGTCTGGCTATGAGTACTATTGCCAACTGGCTGAATATATCATACATGGAAAAAGGAGAGACACTGCTAAAAACAGCCAGGGACTACCAGATTCACGGTGCGATATTTTTAGTCAATAAAAGCTGCAAAGTTTATACTGGTTCTAATACCTATCTGGCTAATTTACTCCGCCGGGAACTGGGTATACCCACCCTGGTGCTGGAAGCCGATCAAACAGACCCGCGTGATTATGCTGATGCCCAGGTGAAATTGCGCATTGATGCCTTTATGGAAATGCTGGCTTAAATGCAAAAATTTTCTCAAAGAAGGAATATGATAGGTTTAAAGGAGGGAAACTATTTGAGCGGTTTTTTTTTGGAGTGGATATTGGCTCAATAAATATCAAAGTAGTTCTCTTAGATAATAATGGTGCGATAGTTGCCCAGACCACGGCACGGTCCGGGTATAGCGGGCGTGAAGTAGCCATGCAATTGATAGTACGCCTTTTGACAGAAACGAACCTGGATGATAGAGATATAGTTTCTACTGTAGCGACTGGCTATGGAAGATTTAATTTTCCAGCTGCTTGTCAGGTGACCGAAATTACCTGTCAGGCGCTGGGAATCTCTCACCTGTATAATGAAGCAAGAACTGTGATTGATATCGGCGGCCAGGACAGTAAAATAATCAAATTAACACCCGGGGGGAAAGTGGCTGACTTCATCATGAATGATAAATGTTCCGCGGGTACGGGACGTTTTTTGGAGGTAATGTCCGGGGCTTTAGAAATAAAGTTGGAGGATATGGGCAGGTTTGTCGACGAAGCGAAAGGTCATTGTACAATATCCTCGTTTTGCACAGTTTTCGCCGAGTCGGAAGTTGTGTCGCATGTGGCCGCCGGAGTGCCAAAGGCAGATATTATTGCCGGCATATGCGAATCGGTGGCTTCGCGAGTGGCTTCGATGGTCTTGCGCATCGGGCTGGAGGCTGAGGTGGTTTTTACTGGCGGAGTGGCCCGTAACAAGGGTGTGGTAACCGCTCTCATAAAACATCTGGACTGCGGATTACTGGTGCCTGAGTTGCCGGAGATTTCTGCTGCTCTTGGAGCGGCCCTGTTCGCAAGAAGTATGTCAAGTACCCCATGAGGTTCGATAATGCAATTAGCTCAACAACCACCAGCTAAAAGCCGGTGGTTGTTGAGCGCCTGAAAGTCGATAAAACGGTTAAAGCTGGCTAAAAAACTGCCAATTGGCTTCGGTCACCTCTGGGTGAATGATACAGCTATCCTCTTATAAAATAAACGATGAAAGTCTTCGCTTAAAGGCACATCTTTGCTGAAACTTATCCGCCTCAAGGTGGAGGTTTTAAACCTGGCACATGGAAAAATAAAATTTTTTCCTGGGGGGGTGTTAACGTGTCTTTTCAGAAGAAAAGGAGCCAACATCTCAAGGAACAAGACATCGTTTTGGACGATATCATTGCCGAATCCCCTGAGATGAAAAATTTATTAGCTCTTGTTAATAGGATTGCCGCATATGATTCCACAGTATTGATTCTGGGGGAATCCGGTGTTGGCAAAGAAGTTATAGCCAATTTCATTCACCTTAACAGTTCACGAAGCCACGAACCATATATTAAGATTAACTGTACAGCCATTCCCGAAAGTTTGCTGGAATCAGAATTCTTTGGTTATGAACCAGGGTCATTTACCGGAGCCCTGCGACAAGGTAAAGCGGGAATTTTTGAGGTCGCCGACAATGGAACCGTTTTTTTAGATGAGATTGGCGATCTTCCGCTTTCGTTGCAGGGAAAATTGCTGCGAGTGCTGCAGGAAGGCGAAGTAATGCGTATTGGCGGAACTAAAATACGTAAGGTTAATTTGCGTATAATAACCGCTACGAACAAGAGCCTGCTCGGCTTGGTTAATAAAAACCTTTTCCGCGAAGATCTTTATTACCGCCTGAATGTAATACCAATATTAATTCCCCCGTTAAGGGAACGCCGTGATGACATTGTATCGCTGCTTAACTATTTTAAGGAAAAATACCAAATTAAGTTTCTTATCCGCAAATACTTTACCCCCGAAGCATACGACCTGTTAATAAACTACGAATGGCCCGGAAATGTTAGGGAACTGCGTAACGTGGTTGAACGGTTATTTGTTATGACTGAACCGGATGACGTCGTTACACCGGCAGCTTTAATAAAAGGCGGTTTTTTACAAACCCGGAATCTTCAGATTACAGGCTCTTACATGGTGGTACATGATGTAGGGCTGCTAAAAGATGCTATTAACGAACTGGAAAAGCTGATGATAGAATTAGCTTTTCAAAAATATGGGTCGGTGCAGGAAGTCGCCAAAATTCTGGGCATCAATCCTTCTACCCTCTGGCGCAAAAGAAATAAGCGTTAAAAGGAAACTAGCTAAAACAATTGCTTTTCATTTTAGCTGGTTTTATGAAAACGGCTCAAACACAATCCATTGAAGGCTTTCCCCCGGGTGTAAATAAGCAGCAAGTTACTGTATTTGCTTAATTCGAGGTTATTTAAAAGATTGCTTCCGGGGTGACCAGGAAGGAAATAATAGCTGGCATCCACGATACCAAGCTTATTCCCCTGGATGAAGTTCTGCAAATGAGAAGTTCTGCAAATGATCAGTAGTAAACCAGAACACGTAGAACTTATTCTAACCGGCAGATCGGCACCCGAGGAAATATTAAAGGCTGCTTATTTGGTTACGGAAATTACTCTGGTAAAACACCCCTTTTATAAAGGTGTGGATGAACGATAGGGCATTGAATACTAATACTGATGAATTAACCGACTAATTAACCGACTAATTAACCCTTACACCGCTGTTTTTATTAATGTAACTAATAGATAATATATTCAATGAAAGGAAAATGTCGGATGTGTGATAATCTATCAGAAATGCAGCAGTCCCTGGATAAATGGCAGGAAGAAAGATCAAAAATGAAAGACCGGGTTTTCAAATTTGAAACTGTTTCTTCACTTCCCGTTAATGACCTGTACACCCCTTTGGATATTAACGGTATGGATTATGAGCGTGATTTGGGCATGCCCGGCTCCTATCCCTACACCAGGGGTGTACAGAGTAACATGTACCGCGGCAGACTCTGGACTATGAGACAGTTTGCCGGCTTCGCCACCGCCAGGGAATCAAACGAGCGTTATAAATACCTGCTTGCCAAGGGACAAACCGGTTTAAGCGTAGCCTTCGACATGCCCACCATCATGGGCTATGACAGCGATCACCCCCGCTCCCTGGGCGAGGTCGGCAGGGTGGGAGTCGCCATAGATTCCTTGCAGGACATGGAAACACTATTTGCCGGTATTCCACTGGACAAAGTAAGCACTTCCATGACCACCAACGCACCCGCCTCCATACTCTGGTGTATGTATATTGCCACCGGGGAAAAACAAGGGATTTCCTCCGAAAAACTGACCGGTACCATTCAAAATGACATACTCAAAGAA
>LADO01000005.1 GCA_000961595.1 Peptococcaceae bacterium BRH_c4b | reverse complement strand
TTCCTTACAAGAACCGTCCCTAAATTTCCTTACAAGAACCGTCCCTAAATTTCCTTACAAGAACCGTCCCTAAATTTCCTTACAAGAACCGTCCCTAAATTTCCTTACAAGAACCGTCCCTAAATTTCCTTACAAGAACCGTCCCTAAATTTCCTTACAAGAACCGTCCCTAAATTTCCTTACAAGAACCGTCCCTAAATTTCCTTACAAGAACCGTCCCTAAATTTCCTTACAAGAACCGTCCCTAAATTTCCTTACAAGAACCGTCCCTAAATTTCCTTACAAGAACCGTCCCTAAATTTCCTTACAAGAACCGTCCCTAAATTTCCTTACAAGAACCGTCCCTAAATTTCCTTACAAGAACCGTCCCTAAATTTCCTTACAAGAACCGTCCCTAAATTTCCTTACAAGAACCGTCCCTAAATTTCCTTACAAGAACCGTCCCTAAATTTCCTTACAAGAACCGTCCCTAAATTTCCTTACAAGAACCGTCCCTAAATTTCCTTACAAGAACCGTCCCTAAATTTCCTTACAAGAACCGTCCCTAAATTTCCTTACAAGAACCGTCCCTAAATTTCCTTACAAGAACCGTCCCTAAATTTCCTTACAAGAACCGTCCCTAAATTTCCTTAACTCATTATTTTAATTTGCTGTATACTGTCTTCCAGAAGGACTGATCCTCAAGGCCAAGCCTCCAGAAAGCAATCCCCCCAAGATTATAATTATTAACCAGGTTTAGTTTTATGGCGAGACTGCTGCTGTTTTCATACCATACGTCGTGTTTCCTACCATCCTTCCAGTATACCAGATGAGGAGCACTACTATAATTATCCCACTGCACGTTGCCATACCTACTAATCAGGCCGTTCATAGCCTGCCAGGTAACCGCCTTGCCCTGACCGGGTGCTGACCAGTCGTAACCAAAACAGCCAATACCCATGAGAATTTTGCTTCTGGGAATGGTTATTACGGCATAATCCATCACCTTTACAACCCACGGCAGTGAAGCCACGGGACCCGGGGCGCCACCAAACCAGTGTTCATCATAACTCATGATCACAACATGATCGGCTATACTCCCGATGGCTTTGTAGTCGTAAGCCCCGGACCAGTGGTCGGACGGATTGTCGTAGGTTTTAGCCGGTATGGCTACTGTTAGCAACTTTTTTTCTTGCTGGAGGATTTCGCCTAATTCGTGCAATAAAGTAGTATAACTCTGCCTGCCCTGGGCCGGTATTCCTTCCAAGTCTATATTTACACCGTCGAAGCCATACTTTTTCAGCTTCGTTACAATGTCCCCGATTAGCCTGTTTCTGTTTGCCCGGTTGGATATGGCACTATATGCTGAAAATCCATCGATGCTCCCGTTGATGTTATGTACCAGCATTATGGTCTTTACTCCCCTGCTCTTCGCTAGCTTTAAAGCCTCCGGGGAAATATTGCCATTTATATTTCCGTTACCGCTAATCTGATAGTCGAATGTAGCTACATGGTCAATCAACTGACTATTTGCCTGCAAAGAATCATAGGAGCGCCTGTCCCCTGTATAGTCGACACAGTAAAAGCTCAGCACCATCCGGGACAGCTTAGTGCTTGTCCGTTTAGTTGAATTACTATTATTCAGTACGGACCACTCGGCCCAGCCCACCCTGCCGTCCACCGGGAGCTTATTTTTCATTTCCAGTCTGGTTACTGCGCTTAGCGTCAGGGAGCCAAAATAGCCGGATATAATTCCTTCCGGGTAATACCCCGCCTGGTGCAGCTCTTTCTGCAGTTCAGACACTGTCGGACCCCTGCTTCCGTAACCCAGAAGCCCGTTATTCACCGCCACTGCAAGCGCCGGCTGGGACATGAAAATAATTAGCAAAACAGGTAGCAAGATAAATATAAGCCACTTCTTCCTGTTCATTCTCTTCCTCCATAAATATTTATCATTAGACAACATTCGACATTATTTATAATAACAGTAATAAAGATACACTAACAAACCTTTAATATTGCCTGTACAGCCATCATCTGCCATGGCCTAACTTTCCATTATCGCGACTATACTGTATAATAACTTTGTTCCCGCCGCTCAACCTGAAATCCGGCGCGTAACGGCAATATATAGATATGGAGAGTAAGGTGCGCAAAAATATCTCACCCCAAGAAGATAAAAAATATATTTTACTTTTAATACTTTTTTTTACTGAGTTTGCCAGGGGCGCCTTCTTTTTTACCTTCTTGCCTCTTTTTAGCGTGGAAAACCTCGGCCTCGGGGTAACTGCAGCAGGATTCGCTGTATCGGCTCATTACCTGTGCGAAACCCTGTGCAAACCATTTGCCGGCTCGCAGTATGACCGGCGGGGAAGAACTGTATTGCCGGTTGGCATGCTGATTAGCGTACTTTCCCTGCTGGCCATCAGAATTCACCCATCGCCCTTTGTAATGGTTGCCGCAGCGGGCATGTTTGGCCTGGGCGTATCTCCCCTCTGGCCGGGAGTAATCAGCGAAGTAGCGCCGGTAAATATTCCGGGCCGATCCTCAAAAATCGGCCTGGTATTTTCCATTTGGCTGGCCGGTACCGGCGGCGGACTGGTGGGCATAAACTTTTTGATAAATTTAGGTTACGGGGTTTCCTTTAATATAATAATAAGCATTCTGATTATGGCCCTTCTGGTTTCAGCCATTTTCTGTTATAAATCTGACCGCTCCACCCTGCCGCAGGAAACACATTTCTTTGCGGGAATCACGGAAACGTTGCGTCATTTTTCTCAAAACCCCGCCGTTACCAATCTTCTGCTGCCGGGGATGTTTTTACAAACTCTTGCCGCTGGGCTGTTGTTGCCCATCCTGCCGATTTTCGCCAGAACAAAACTGGGCCTGAACCATGATCAGTATGGACTTCTGCTCCTGGCAGGGGGGGCCGCCACTATAATTTTTCTTATACCTATGGGTAAAATAGCTGATAGAATAAAGTTAAAATTAGTACTCAGCGCAGGGTTTTTATTAACCGCAACGGCCATGGGATTGCTCTCCCTGGCGGGAAACAGGAGTAACGCCCTTTATCTGGTGATTTTGTTGGGAATATCCTACGCGGCGGTACTGCCCGCCTGGAATTCATTACTGGCCAGGGCGATCCCGCCGGAGCGGCAGGCTACGGGCTGGGGAGTATTTGCCACCATAGAGGGCATGGGCGTTGCAATTGGCCCGGCTATAGGCGGGCTGGCAGGCCGCTGGCTGGGGATTGAATCAACCATATTAATCACCACTACACTTTTATTGTGTATGTCATTGTTTTACATCATTTACCCTGTTGAAAAACTGTTTTTTAAAAACAGCTGTTAATTAGTATGGATGTGAACATCAATGGACGATAGTTATGCCAAATATGTCATATGGTTCTTTATTATCTACGCGGCAATTCCCACCATACTGGTCCGCTTCTGTCATTTGGGTGTAATCTGGCGCCCGGACCGCAAAGGAAGGGTGGCTGTAACCTTTGACGATGGGCCTGACCCTCAATATACCCCCCGGGTGCTGGATATATTGAGAGCATATGACGTCAAAGCCTGCTTTTTTGTGCTGGGGGACAAAGCTGCAAGGCATCCCGACCTGCTGGCCAGAATCATTGCCGAGGGACACGACATAGGAAACCACGGCCAGAAACACTTCTTCCCCTGGTTGCTGGGACCGCTGGGAACAATCAGGGAAATAAAAAAATCTGCCGCAATTATAAAGAGCATAATTGGCCGCCCGCCTGCCGTATTCCGTCCTCCCTGGGGTCTGCTGAACATCTTTGCCCTTGTTTTTTTTGTTTTAAACCCCTTCCGTATGAACAGGCAAAGACTGGTACTCTGGTCATATATGAGCTGGGACTGGGGAAAAGGAGCCTCTCCGGAGAAAATTGCACATAAGGTTTTGTCCCGGCTAAGGGACGGGGCCATACTGGTTTTCCACGACAGCGACACTGTACCGGGGGCCTCACGGGGCGCACCGGAAAAAATGCTGGCATCCCTGCCCCATATTATCAGCGAAATACGGCAAAAAGGCCTGCAGATAACCCCTTTGCATGAGATGCTGCATTTACAACCACTGTTAAAAAGATGCCTAATCAAACTCTGGGGTTGGTGGGACGCCTTGGTATTGCGCCTGGCCCGGGTTGAACAGGTAACAGCAAACGGAAGGCCTACTCTTTTCAGGGTAGCCCTAAGGAAATACACAGGCCCTGAGATAGAAATGCCCTGCGGCACTCAACTGCAGCAGGGTAATAGGATTTGCGAACTTCATATTAATAACGACATGCTGGTGGATATACTGGCGGGGGAAACAAAACCGGAGAAAATCGCCGTGCGCCTGGTAAGGGAACTGCGCCGCTCCCTGCCGGCGCTGGCCAATTACATTGCCGGCGACCCGAGGTTTAAAGATATACAGGTGCTGGCGGGAATCACCATGCTGCACCGGGCAACCGAAAAAATGGGCTTTGTAGCGGCGGATATTCCCTCCAGCGCCCTGCGGCGGGTAATATTAATGTATCAGTCCATTGTGCTGTGGGTATATCATCCGGCGGGAAGAAAAAGGATCGTCGGGCGGGAAGGACGCCTGGTGCCTAAAATTATTGTCATAAGCAAAGCTGGTTTATTGGAGAAAACATGTAAATGGACGATAGGATAAATATTTTTAAGTAGTTACGTCAAATTATAATTTTACATATTTTTTATAAAGAAGGATTTTTAAATGCCGGGGAGAATTTTTTATGCAATAGTAATTTGTTGAAATGTTCTATATTTCTGCCTGTTGAAGCCAGTTCAGTTCGAGGTGCGACAAGGAGGTTTTTTAAATGAATCTGCCTCTTAGACTTGACGAAATCGGCCGGGTATCTCCGGGAAAGGAAGCCCTGGTATATTATGACCAGCGCCTTACATACGCTCAACTGAATGCGATGGTAAATCAACTGGCAAACGGACTCCTTAAACTGGGTATTAAACCGGGTGACAGGGTGCTTATCGCCCTTAGCAACTGTCCGGAGTTTATAGTTTCCTATTTTGCAATTATGCGCATAAGAGCCGTGGTGGTGCCCATTAATAATCTGTACACTCAAAATGAGGTTGGGCTAATTATGCGTGACTCCCTGCCGGTTGCGGTTATAACAGATGCCAATCTGGTACCTGTTGTTACGAAACTCGCCGCAGAAATTGATATAAGACTTAGCATTATTGTAACACGTTCCTCACCGTCGGGGGAAAACATTTTCTCATACAAAAAGATTCTGGAGAAAGGCGCTGTTACCTTTAAGTCCGTCACTAAATACCAAAGGGACGAAGTGGTAGAACTGCTATATACATCAGGCAGTACCGGAAGCACTAAAGGGGCTATGCTTACCAACAACAACCTGTACTCTAACGCTATTACCTTCGCCCAATTGAACAACCTGACCCCTGCCGACAAATCATTGCTGGTAGCACCGGCCTTCCATGCTGCAGCTCAAACCTGTGTTATGAATGCATCCGTGGTTTCCGGGGCCACTCTGGTGGTTCACGATGGCTGGGTTGACCCGGCCACTTTGTTAAAAGCCATACAGGACGAAAAAATAACATTTTATTTCGGGCCACCGACCATGTACGCGCTACTGGTTAACCACCCGGATACCGGGAAATACAATACCGGCAGTTGGAGAACAGCTTACACAGGGGCGTCAGCATTGTCCGCTGATATTTTTAATAACTTTGAAAAGAAATTTGGATTTCAGATTACCGAGGGTTACGGGCTCACCGAAACTTCGCCGATGGTTACATCCAACCCGGTGGAGGGCACAAAAAAGCCGGGGTCAATAGGTCTCCCCATACCCGACGTAGAAATTAAAATAGTTGATTACGAGGACATTGAAATGCCTCCGGGAGAGATCGGTGAAATTATTGTCAGAGGTCCCAACGTTATGAAAGGCTATTTCAACAGAGAGGAAGAAACACGCTGGATTATGCGCAATGGCTGGTTCCATACCGGAGATCTGGCCTACAAAGACAGCGACGGTTATTTGTTTATAGTAGACCGTATAAAAGACCTCATTATCCGCGGTGGTCTTAATATATATCCCAGAGAAGTGGAGGAAGTGCTATATACCCATCCCAAGGTGTTTGAGGTTGCAGTGGTTGGAGTGCCGGACGCGGTTATGGGCGAGGAAGTGCTGGCCTTCATTCTCTTGCGCAACGGCGACGCGGTTGACCCCGAGGAACTGAAAGAGTTTTGCCGGGATAAATTGGCGCGATATAAAATACCTCGTTATATCAGGTTTGTAGAAAACCTGCCCAAGACCACCTCCGGCAAATTGTTAAAAAGCGCCCTACGCAAAATGATTGAAGAACCCCGCAAATAAGCGGGGTTTTTATATGAACAATGCTTATGTTTTTTTATTAAATCCCAAAACATGATGAAAAAAATTATTTGAAATATATGAATAAATTTAATTTATTCTTTTTCCGTGTGAAATATTGCACATATCGCATATTTCAAATATAATTATAATGAAACAAAAACAGTGCTTACTGTTTAGTAAAAATGCCTGCGTTACAATACCTGAATAACAGTAAGTACAAAAAATTTTAGTGCCCAAAACATTGACCGTTTCCTTGTCTCCGGTTTAATCTATATATGAACAGACTGGGGAGGCTGATAATTTTTCAATTACTTTTCCTGGCAAAGAATGTGCCTTATGTCACATTGGACTGCGGCTATTATATATATTGCATGCATAGCGACGGAAAGGCGGTGAACTAAGTGTTTTTTAGAAAAGTGACCAGTAAAAGCAATGGAAAAGAATATACTTACGTGAAATTAATAGAAAATTACCGTGAGGGCAATAAAGTAAAACAAAGAGTGCTCGCCAACCTGGGCAATATTGATGATCTCACCCCGGAAAAGGTTCAAAGCCTAATCGCCGGCTTAAACAGGATTTGCGGCATAACACAAAACGCACCACAGGAAATAGAATCAAAAAAGGTGCTTCAATTCGGAGAAGTTATTGCCATAAATAAGGTCTGGGAATTCCTTGGGGTGAGCAAGGCTATTTCCCAGACCATTCAGCACGATGAAAACCAGGATAACCCGCTGTTAATAGAATTGATGGTAATGAACCAGATCATTAAGCCACGTCATTCAAAAGCGGTATCAGACTGGTACCGCTGCCTTTACCTGCCCCACCTGGAGGACAAAAAACTCTCTGTGGAACAATTCAATGCCGCACTTGACTTTCTGGTGGAAGCTAAAGAAAAACTAGAAGACCACTTATATAAAGCTATCAACAAAGTATTGCCCTTAAATACCGAAACAATCTACTGTCATCTGACCAGAACTTTTTTTGAAAAAACAGATCATGATACGGATGCTAATTATGACACCAGATATATATCCGGTCTATCACCGGAAAGGAAGTCGGTGGAAATGGGAATTCTATTGACCCGGGACGGCATACCCATGGGCCATCACTTCTACCCTGTCGGTTTTCATGAAGAAGACCGGATAAACCAACAGGTCTCCATGTTGAAAAAATCGTACCAAATTAATAATTTTATTTTTGTTGGCAAACAGAACATTATAACCGAAGAAAAACTTCAGTTATTAAACTCCTACGGGCATCAGTATATTGTCGGACTTGAATTGAGATTTAACCGTGAAGTAGAACGTATTCAGGGGGAATTAAAAGCACCCCATGATACATTTTACAAACTGGATAACGGTTTGTCCTTTAAAGAGATTAAAATCAGAAGCAATCGATATCTTATATGTATTGACACTTTTAAAGCTTCCGCCAGGCAAAAATTAATTGAAAACAGATTGAACGCCATAGAACATGAACTCAAGATCATCAAAAAGTGGGTAACTGAAGAATTCGGTGCCAATGCCAGGGCCAATTTCTATAAAGCCAGCGGTATTCTAAAAGACACATATTGCAAGCGTTATTTTGACTGCTGGTATGATGAAAAAATTCGCCAGTTCGACTATGAGAAAAAACAGGATATCATCGAGCGTGACAAAGCTTATGCAGGAAAATTTATTTTAAAAACAAACAATCTGGAACTCCCTGCCAATGAAATAATAGAATCATATTTAAACTACAGAAAAGCCAGAGACGAAATAAAATTGATCAAAAATTATGAACCATTTCCTGAAGAGAGCTGGGAAACAAGAATAAGGGCCCATGTATTTGTTTTCATTCTTGCATATCTGGTGGAAAAAACTCTTGAGCACATTTTAAACAGCCAGGGTATGACCATAAGTGCTTCCAAGGCACTGGCCATGTTGGAAGACATAAAAGTAACCGTCAACCAGTTGAACAACATGGAAATCAAAACCATAACACCGGCTTTTGGGGATCAGCAAGAAATATTAAAGGCGCTGGGCATCAAACATTTACCAACAATACTGGAGATTTAAGTACATTAAAATAAAATATAAGGAGGCTAGTATCATGGAAAAGAAAATCAGAGACATAATGGTTCCAGCCGGAGAATACACTGCAATCGCGGCCGACGCAAGTTTCAAGGACGCCGTTGGACTAATGAAGAAGTCGTTCTGCCCCAAAGAAGGCGAGCCCTGCACGGGACACTCCACCCTGCTGGTATTTGATAACAATATGCTGGTGGGTCTGCTGACTCTGGATGATTTATTAAAGGCCATCGAACCCCAGTACCTTAAAGGCAAAACTTATCGGGGCTGGACCGTTGACACTGCCTGGTCAATACCTGTTTTTTGGGAAGGGTTGTTTACAGACCGTACCTACGAGGCTATAGACAAAAAGGTAAGCGATATAATGAGCGATGTGGAGTTCCGGGTAGATGCTGATGATGCTTTAATCAAGGCTGTCTATGGTATGGGCAAACAGAAAATTCTTATACTGCCGGTAATGGAAGAAGGACGCGTTGTTGGTATGGTTCGCAGTATCGAAATATTCAGGGAGATTTGTGAACTGGTTTTAGGAGAGGAAGCATCGGTATTATCATTGAACAATATTATCAACAGCAAGCAGCCCGCAGCAACACTGCTTAAACAGAGTTGATATTAAGGATCTATGGGAATTTCAGCACGTTTATTCATGATGCACAAACGCAAACAGCAGAGTGTGCGCTTTCAGACTAACAAATTATTTCACATTCCGCTATGTAAGATGCCCATGGATTGTTAAATATTTAACTAATATATAAATCCCCTCCTTGCACTATTTTCTTTCCGACCAGTTTAACATAATAAAAAGCTGGTTAAAATATGGAACTGGCATGCATTATGCATTAGACAATGCTATACAGTTTTTCATGGAAACATATGCAGAGGGGGTATAATAGATGGCGTTGCCTCAAGAACAAAGTCATAGTCAGTATCAGGCCGAAAATTACGAAAAAAAAGCCGGGGAGCTTATGAAACCTCTGGAATATTTTTCATCCGTGTCCGCTGATACCACTGTGAAAAACGCGATTTTTCTATTGATGAATTCATTAAACTCCGAGCACCCTGCGACACACCTGCTGGTTTTTGAAAGCAAATCCTTAATAGGAATTGTGGGAATACAGGAACTTTTATCTGCAATGGAGCCACCTGGCATCAGAAACCAGTGGTACCGGGGCTGGAACGTATCTTCCTGGTCCCAGCCAGTTTTTTGGCAAGGGCTTTTTACCAGCAGAAGCCATGAATTGTCTGAGAAACCCGTGCGGGACATAATTCAGCCCATAGCCGCAACCATAAATGAAAGCGGCACACTGATAGAGGCAGTTTATCAGTTTTCAAAGAATGGACGCGACGCCTTACCGGTGGTCAGCAACGGACTGGTCATCGGCCTGCTGCGAAACTGTGACATCATTGCCGAAGTTAGCACCATTCTGGGTGTATAAAAAATGTGTTTATGACAAAAAAGGCATCCGGATAAATCGGGTGCCTTTTTTTATTTTCATTAGAAAATAAATGTATGTGATTATCCTTTTCTTATGCAGGATTTATATCTTTTTTGGAGAAAATATTGGCGGGAGGTGAAAATATGTCAGCACTTGATAAAGCATTTGAAATGTGCATTGAATTGGGCAAAATCGTTGCTCAAACAGAAGAATATAAGAGATTTAAAGAATCAGAATATAAATTGCTTCACGACGAGGAAGCACGTTCTCTGATTGAGAATCTTCAGGTTCTTCAAATGGAAAATCAAAAAAAGAAACTGGCAGGCCTGGAACCAACCAAGGAGGAAGAGGACAAGCTGAAAGATATGGAAAAGCTTGCCCTGCAAAATCCCCTTGTCAAGGTATCACATTACTCCAACACCAAATTCCATGAACTGATGAAGACCATCAGCTCAAAGATTAAAGAAGGTATTACCTCCTGCGAAAAATAAACCGGCCTTAAGCCGGTTTATTTTTTTGCGAAAAAAAGAACCTCACAAGAGGTTCAATAAACAATACAATATTTATAATTGTGGCTTTGAGGAAAATAAATTCTCGATTATTTACCGACCCCCAGCGGAGCCAGAACCTCGTACGGCGACACTACGCAGTGTTTCAAGCCAGCAACCGCCGGGGGCAAATCAAAGGCAATGGCCATTAACTGGGTAAAAAACAGTATAGGCAAAGTTAAATTGGTTTTATGGACTTGATTAATCATGCCCCGAAAAGCATCAAGGTTCATCTGGCACATGGGGCAGTTTGTCACCAGCATACTGGCGCCATTTGATGCCGCCGACTCAAGAATTTCTTTGCTGTGCTCCAGCACAATCTCGGTCTGGGCAATCGCGTGAGAACTGCCGCAGCACCTGGCCTTCATGGGGAAGGGAACCGCAGTGGCGCCCAGCGCCTCAATCAGTTGGTCCAGGAGTACCGGACGCTCCGGGTCGTCATACTCCCAGGGCAGCGCCCGGACTGTCTGACAGCCCACGTACCCGGCCACCTTCAACCCGGTAAGCGGTTTTTTCACCCTGGCCTTTATTTTATCCAGCCCGATGTCATTCACCAATATATCCACAATTTGGCGCACTTTGAGAGTGCCATTGTATTTCAGACCGCCCGCCGCCAGCGCTTCATTGGCCATTTGGGCAAAATGGGGATCATCTTTAAAATGCTTGTTGGTAAGTCCCATATTCATATAGCAGGAACTGCATGCCACCAGCACATCCTGTCCCTTGGCCTCGGCTATGGCAAGATTCCTGGCGGTCATCACCTGCTGGGTAAATTCGCCCACCACGCCCGAAACCTCGCTGGCCCCGCAGCAATTCCAGTCCGGAATCTCATCCAGGTGCATGCCAAGAGCCTCGGCAACCGCCTCCGTAGCTTTCAGGAAAAAAAGCGCCGGGCCCTCCATGGTACAACCAGGATATATACTATAGCGCATTACTTGGCCTCCTTTTCCTGCAGAGCCTGCGCCCGCTGTATGATCTGCTGCAACTCTTTCAGGCCCTTGATCTTGCGCGGCGGAACTAAAGGTACACGGCCATGCTTGAGCATACCCATGCCCATATCCTTCATACCCAGGGCTAGCAATTTTTTAATTTCGCCCAGGCCCCGCTTGAGGATAAAACGTGCCATGATGCCGCCTTCAAATACGCGGCCCCTGCTAAAGGCTTCCTGCCAGAAGGCCTGATGAAAAGCAGCATGCGGGTAATCAACATAGCCCTGTTTGATGGCCATGGCTTTTAAATCATGCATTACATCCACCAGGGGAATACCCCTGGGGCAGCGCACCTTGCACATGCAGCAGGCAGTGCACATCCACATGGTGTTGGAGCGCATTACTTCCTCTTTTTTACCGACTCTTACCAGGTTAAACAGCCTGCGCGGTGAGTAGTCCATAATGTCGTGGGTGGCGCAGGAAACGGCACACATTCCGCACTGCATGCAGATTTGAGCGTAATGGCCGTTTTCCAGGGCATATATTTCCTTTGCAAAGCTGTTGTCGTATTTGACTGGCGCAGAGGAAATTTTATTATCTACCATCCATTTATCTCCTTTGGCCTGAATTTTTAGTCAGCGTTCTCTCCTCAAATTACATTATTTCATAAAGTTATCAAAGGAGTTTGAGCGGCTCTTGCAGGCCGCCCTTTCTATAATTCTATAAGTGCCGGGGTTGGGCTAGCCTTTCCCCGGCACCTGAAATAATACTGTCACATTAGGGTTAGAAGCCCTTCATCGGGTTAGGACCAAGATCTTCTATTTTCTCCATGAATTCAGCCAGCATTTTAGGAATTTCTTCATAATCCATAATGCTTATGGTTTTGGCCTGCACGCGCTCGGATTCCAGCCCCAGTCTGTCAAGGGTTTCGGAAACCTTGGACAGCCTGATTTCTGCCAGCTCACTGCCCTTCATAAAGTGGCACTGGTAATCGTCACCGTGCTTGCAGCCCAGCAGCAGCACTCCGTCAACACCCCTGGACATAGCGTCGTTAATCCATACCAGGCTCAACGACCCGAGGCATCTGACCGGTATGATGCGCACCCACGGATTGTATTGCAGCCGGTTGATACCAGCCATATCAATGGCCGGAATAGCGTCATTTTCGCATGCAAAAATAAGAATTCTCGGTTTTTCCTCGTCCTCTTCCGGAACCTCGAAAGCCTTGAGCATATTGCCGATCATGGGCACCGAGTAATTCTTGAAGGATATAATCCTTTCCGGGCAGGCACCCATACAGGTGCTGCACCTTCTGCAGCGGGTCGGGTTAATCAGAGGATTACCCTTTTCATCTTCATTAATGGCGCCGAAGGGACACTCATCGGTGCAGCGCTTGCACTGGGTGCAGCGGTTAAGCTGGAAGTCCGGCAAGGAGGTGTCACCGGCCCGCGGGTGTACCGCAGCGCCCTGGGCTGTCATCTCAACGCACTGGATAGCCTTCAGGGCTGCGCCGGTGGCGTCTTCTATGGCCTGGACCATATCCATGGGCCTTCTCACGCTGCCGGCGGCATAGATGCCTGTACGCCTTGTTTCATAAGGGAAGCAAATATAATGCGAATCCGGGAAACCGTATTTAAGATCGGGCAGCTCAGGGCCCTGCCTGTAGACCAGATTTAATATATTTGATTTAATAATCGGGGCAGCCGGCACAGGCGCATCAGCGGCAGCAGCAGCCTCAGCCCCGGCCTCAGGCTCGGGCACCTGAACCCCGCAGCCGACATAGGCGCCTTCAGTAAAGGCTGTGGTGGGTACCATACCATTGGCCAGAACAATAAGGTCAAGTTCATCAGCCATGGTTTTTTCGCCCATCAAAATATCATCTGCCTCGATTACCAGGGTGCCTCCGTTCCCTGCGGATACACCGGTAACATCACCCTTGACGAATATTACGCCTGCCGTCTGGGCAGCTTTGTAGAAATGCTCATACTGCCCGGAGGAACGGATATCTTTATAGAATACATAGGCCTGGGCCTCGGAATCCTGTTCTTTCAGATACAGTGCCTGCTTCATGGACTCTACGCAGCAGGCTGCGGAACAATACGGAAGACGCTCTGCATCCCTGGAGCCGGCGCACTGGATAAAGGCAATTTTCTTTACTTCCTTGCCGTCCGAGGGCCGTGCAATGGTACCCTTTTTGGCAATTTCCTCAAACATGGACTGGGTTATTACATTGGGGGAAGTGCCAAAGCCCAGGTGGCCCAGTTTTTCGGGATCATAAGGTACTGCGCCGGTGGCCAGTACTATAGCCCCTACCCTTTCGGAAATTTCGCTGCCGTTTTGTTTAATAGTAACATCAAACAATCCAGGACCTCCGGCTGTCTTCTCAATATTTGCGGAGGTATATACTTTAATGTTGGGGTTACTGTTTATTTCGTTAATCCTGGCTTCCAGGTTAGTATCTTCCAGGCTGGTAAAAGGGGTCTTTAAAGGGGCAAGCTTGTACAGCTTGTTCAGCCAACCACCCAGGGATGCCTCTTTTTCCACCAATACAACCTGATAATTAGCCTTAGCGGATTCAATGGCCGCAGTCATACCGGCCATGCCGCCGCCCACCACCATGATTGTTTTGGAAAGGTCTTCAACAATATATGGCACCGGAGCCTCAACGGTCTTTGCCTTGGCCATGAACATGCGAATGATATCCTCTGCCATGGCCTGGGTATCCTCGTCGTTGGGCTCGTGGGACCAGGCTACCTGTTCTCTTATGTTAACCCTTTCAACTGTTACAGACGGGCCGAAATCAAAGGCGTTATAATTTACGCGGTTGGAGCAGCCCACCACCAAAATACAGTCAAGTTCGCCGGCGGCGATATCCTGTTTGATCAGTTCAACGCCTTCCGCACCGCAGAAAAAGGGGTTGGTCTTGCAAACCGGTGCCTTGCACTCTTTGGCGGCAACTTTGACCAGAGCATCAACATCCAGAGATTCTCCGATACCACAGCCACTACAGATGAATACTCCAGTTTTCTTAGCCATTATTCTGCCTCCTCACCGATTGAATAGCCTTGAGCGCTGCGGCGGTAGCATCTTGAACTGCTGCGGCAACGTCCAGCGGCTTGTTAACACACCCGGCGCCGTAAATTCCAGGTGTCACGGGATCAGAGGCCAGGAAACCGTCCTCATCATAAGTCATTTCAGCAGGCACTTGCGCTGCCGCGGTGGCCGGCTGCATACCTGTGGCCAGTACCACCATGTCGTATTGCTCCTCGGTAAGCACCTGACTAGTTTGATCCTCCGCAATAACTATAAGGTTGTTGTTGGAGGGATCTTCTTTAATCTCGCCGGCCTTACCCTTGATGAAAACAGCGTTTGCTTCGTTTTGTACCTTGACATAAAAATCTTCGTGCTTGCCCCTGGAGCGGATGTCAATATAATAAACAACTATTTTTGCGTCCGGGTACTGTTTACGGACATAGGTTACCTGCTTCAGGGAAGCCATGCAGCAGACGGTAGAACAAGTGTGCAGATGATTCTCGTCCCGTGATCCTGCACACTGGACAAAAGCAATACTCTTAATTTCCTTGCCGTCTGAAGGGCGAACAATTTTACCCTTGGTAGGGCCGTTGACAGCTGCCATCCGCTCCAGCATCACATTTGTTATAACGTTGGGATAGGTGCCAAAGCCATAACAACTGATTTTAGCAGCATCGTACGGATTCCAACCGGTGGCCCAGACTACGCTGCCCACCTTGATGGTCACGGTTTTTGCCTCCATGCCGGGCTCAATGGCATTATACTGACAAACGTCTGCGCATTTGGTGCAGCCGTTACCGGCGCATGCCTTGGGATCAATGATATATTTCATTGGGAAGGCAAACTCGTGGGGCAGGTATATGGCCTTGGTCTTGTCCATGCCGTAATTGAAATCATTGCTTCTTTCCACCGGGCAGGCCTCAGCGCATTTACCGCAGGCAGTGCAATTTTCATTGACATAACGGGGATTTAATTTGATTGTTACATCAAAGTCCCCTTCCCGGCCCGAGATGTTTTCTACTTCCGCCAGAGTGTAAAATCTTATTTTTGGGTTGCTTTTAATTCTCTTAAAATTTATCTCAAGGCCACAATTGGGAGGACATAGCTTGGGGAAATACTGATTAATCTGGGTCACCTTACCACCCAGGTAGGAGTTTTTTTCAACTAAAAAAACTTCATAGCCTACCTCGGCGGCCTCCACGGCTGTGGTCAACCCGCTTATACCCCCACCTACTACCAAAATACTATTGTTTACCATGCAATTATCTCCATTCATTAAGGTGTTTAGAGATTTGTTTTACAATACCAGTTAATCCTGATAATGTTAATTTTTACATTAAAAAGCTACAGGCGACCTTATACAGGGCGCCTGTATATCTATTAATACCACTTGTAAAATCAGCCCTGACCACTCATAAACAACTGACTATCTGCTACAACTAACCAATGCCGGCAAAATAGAACCCGTGGCCATGGACGGCCACGGGCCCCCTTAGCTCCGCGCATTGCACATTGTTAATACTTGCCGATCTTGCCCGTATTACGGGTAAGATTAATTAGTCAACGTTGAACAGATTCAGAACGGGCTTCTTGAATACTGACCATTCGTTGGTCTTGGGATCATACTTGGTGTTTACGAAGCACAGCCAGTTTTCTTCATCAATTTTCGGGAAGTCAGCCCTGAAGTAGTAGCCAGGCCAACGGGTTTCTTCACGGAACATAACTGTCCGAACGTGAGATTCGGCCTGCCAGATTCTGTGTTTGTTTTCCCATACTCTCATCAATTCGTGCAGATCCCTGGCGGCCAGACTGGCAGAGTCTTCCTGCAGGAAGGTCAGCAGTTCCATGGCACGGTTCAGAGCTTTAGCGTTGGTGGAGAAGTTGGACGAAACGCCGCCCACATACTCATCCATCAGCTTCTGCAAACGGAACATGAACATTTTCGGCAAAATGTAGTTCGGGTTAACTTCAACGTTAGTTGAATAGTTCTTGTTAGCTTCGAAAAGTTCCAAAGGCTTATAGGTTTCAACCTTCATAGCTTCAACGGCAGCTGCATCAACATTGGGCTGGGTGTTGTTGTCAAGGATGAACTTGATAGCAGCCTTGGCAGCAATACGGCCTTCAGCGTGAGAGCCAGAGGAGAACTTGTGGCTGGATGCGCCGGAAGCGTCACCGGCTGCAAACAGACCCTTAACGGTGGTCATGTTGGCATAGCCCCAGAAATATTCAGTGCCGCCGGCCAGATCCTCAGGACCGGATACCCACGCACCGGTAGCGCCGGAGTGTGATCCGATGAAGTACGGCTCGGTTGCAGCGATTTCGGAAGAACTATTTTCCGGCTCAACGTTGGTGGCAGCCCACAACAGAGCCTGAGCAATGGTCATATCCAGGAAGTCTTCCCAAGCTTCGGATTCCAGTTCTTTCATTTTCTTCTTGAAGGCTTTTGGATCGTCTTCGTACTTCTTGGCCAGGTTGGCAATAGCTTCATCAGTTCTCATATAGATGGGGCCTTTGCCTTCAAAGAGATCCAGCATGCCCAGATAGTTACGCAGGTTGGCCGGGATGGGCTTCACAGCGCCATATTTGCCCCAGTTGCCAAGTTCGGATCTACGGGTTACCATATATTCTTCGTCAAATGCATTGGTCGCTCTGGATTTGAAGAGCAGGAACCAGGCACCAACCGGGCCGTAAGCATCTTTGAAACGAATCGGCACGAAGCGAACTTCCTGACAGGTCATTTCTGCACCGGCTTTGATGGTAAAGTAAGCGGAAGAACCGGTGGAGAAAGGAGGATACCAGGAACGACCCATACCTTCACCAGTGGAGCGGGGCTTGAACACGCCTACCGCGCCGCCCATGGCAGCCAGAACAGCTTTGGCTTTGAAGACATAGAATTTGTTTTCACGAACACTGAAACCAACGCAACCGGCAATTCTATCGCCATCCAGCAGGGGCTCGATAATAAATACGCGCTCGTAAATGTTGTCCATGCCCAGAGCATTCTTAGCAGCTTCGGCTACAACTACTTTGTAGGATTCACCGTTAATCATTAACTGCCAGCGACCTTCGTTTATATAGCCGCCTTCATCGTCTTTCCAGAAAGGAAGACCCCATTTATCAAACAGGTGCACTGAGCCGTCAACGTGACGGGCAATGTTGGCCACCAAGTCGTCACGGGCTACACCCATCAGGTCATATTTAACATATTTGATATAATCTTCAATGGTGTTTTTGTTCTTATCTACACCAATGTACTGGTTAATAGCGGAAAGACCCATACCAACGGCACCGGAACGGACCATGGAAGCTTTGTCAACCAGAGTTACCTTAACACCATGTTGCTTGCCCCAGTAAGCTGCTTCAACGGCCGCGCCGCAAGCTGCCATACCGCCACCTACGATCAAAAAATCTGTGGTTACTTCTACGGTTTCAAAGTTCATCGGCATTTAAAATTAACCTCCTCCGTTAATTGTTCTATTGGTCAATTGCTAAAAAGCTTAAGGATATTACTTCTTGTAGGTCCAAATAGCAGCTCCCAGGGAAGCAGGCTCGGTATACAGTTCGATGCTTTCCAGTGTGGCTTCGTTGGCAAATCCGCCGTCGGGCACTGCGGAACCTTCTTCAGTTGTCCGGATGGGGAATTTGAAGCGCTTGACCGAACCGTTACGGAACTTAATGGTCCACATGATGTTATCGGAACCACGCAGAGGTGTGCAGGTGGCGCCCAGGGGCACAAAGTCAGCATAACCCCGCAGGTCAATAGCCTGTTGCGGGCAAGCCTTACCACAGCAGAGGCACTCCCAGCAAGCCCAGGTATCGCGGTTGTAAGCTTTCATTATTTCTTTGTCCAATACCATCAGGTCGTTCGGGCAGGCATACATGCATGCAGTTTTATCTTGCCCCTTGCAACCATCACATTTTTCAGCAATTATAAAAGCTGGCATAATTCAACCTCCTGTTTCTATTATAAAGATCTTGGTGCGGATTTTATTCCGCTTGAGCGATTACACGAAGTCAAGGCACAACTGTCTCAGATTCTTTTGACACTCATTCGTAATGTGCTGCTAACAACCTTTTCCTAACGCAATCCAACTGAATACCTGACTTGCGACAATGTGATTTCCAACATCCTCTCCCCGGAAACATACCACCTCCTTGAACAGGTCCTCGGTTTTGGCTATGTCTGTCCACATATCTATTATGTCTGTCACGCAGCCAATCATAGCCATGTAAAGCAAGCAACACTAAATAATTGGCATATCAGCCAAATATCAGTTTACACGTTATTTATTTTATTTCTCTCCTGACATGGTGACTTTATCAGTCCCATGCCAGGAGGATTTGCAGTAAACTTAAATTATTTCTTAAGGCCTTGATAATACTCCATGAGCACCTTGAGAACTTCCGGACGGCTGAACTGACCGGGCGGCAGCTCGCCGGCATCCAGCATGGCACGCAGCTTGGTGCCGCTGATATTCAGATGATCTTCTGCTGTATGGGGGCAGGTCTTCTCAGTGGTCATGCCATCGCACTTGTTGCAATGGAATGCTGAGGTAACCTTAATGGGCTGGCAACGAAGTTCACCGGGCTTGAATTGGTCAAACAGTTCCTGGGCCTGATAAGAGGTGTAGTAACTTCCTACGCCGGCATGGTCGCGGCCAACGAGAAGATGGCTGCAGCCAAAGTTCTGACGGAAGATGGAGTGCAGAATACCTTCGCTGGGACCGGCATAGCGCATTTCCATCGGATACACCCGCATCACTGATGTTTTGGCGTTAAAATAGTTGTCCAGCAGTATTTCATAGCACTTAAGACGTACTTCAGCAGGAATGTCGCCAGGCTTAAGTTTACCAACGATGGGGTGGATAAGCAGGCCGTCACACACTTCATTACCAATCTTGCAGAGGAACTCGTGGGAGCGGTGCAATGGGTTTCTTGTCTGGAAGGCAGCTACTGTTGCCCAACCCTTTTCATCAAACAGAGCACGGGTTTGAGCCGGAGTAGCATAATATGTGCCATATTTAGTCGCATAACCCATCTGGCTGAAGGTAACCACTGAGCCGCCCACGTTGACGTCGGGCTGAGCCATGACCTTTTGCACACCGGGGTGTTCCATATCTGTAGTGAAGAATACTTCTGTACATTCTTTAGCTTTGTCGTATTCATACTTATCGCCCACGGTGAGGATACCGACGTATGTATTTGTCTCGTCGTCCACCAGGGCTACTTCTGAGCCTTCTTTCAGGCTGGCAGCCTGTTCTTTGGTCACGGAAAGGGTGATAGGAATAGGCCAGGCCAAACCATTGGCCAGGTGTTTGGTGCTTACTACGCTTTGGTAGTCGGCCTTACCCATGAATCCTGTCAGGGGGCTAAATGCACCCAGACCGAGCATTAGTAAGTCAGAAGATTCACGGGAGCTCATCCGGATAACAGGCAGTGTTTTTGCCTTGGCTTCTAATTCCGGGCGCTGAGCTTCAGCAGCGAGAACAGGGGTTAGTTTCCCACCATGGGGCGGTACCAATTTGGACATGTAACAGGCCTCCTCATTTTGTTTTTGTTTTTTTTAATATACCCAATCTCCCAAAATAAATATAGAAGGGCACAAAAAGGCGTAAAGACCTCATGGGCCTGTCCGCCAAAACCTGGCATGCTTTGATATCACTAAAGGAGGTTCGCTTAATTCATGTATATATTCTATTTAAACGTAACCTTCTTTTCAACTGCCTTTTTATACCGTAAGTACACTTCGACACAAATATGTGAACATCCTCTTTTTTAAGTCTTCCAAAATTCAGAAATATTCAATAAAAAATACAACAAAAATCGCCCTACTGGTAACCCCGGATTTATTATAGGTATAGATTGACGTTAGGATTTTAGATAACCCAAGAAGGTGTGTCCCCTGACCTTATATTATTATAGCCGGTATACCGTATACTGCACAAGATGTTTGTAAAAAAAATAACAACCCCTGGAACCCTAGTAATCAGGCAAGTCAGACGTGTTTTTTAAATGGACTCGGACCGATTTCCTTTAATTTATGGACAAATTCCCGCGCCTCACGCACAAATTTCTCTGCGTCCCGCACACCCAACCTGGTAAATATTACCCTTTCGGGCTCGATCATTATATCCCTCAAGGTTATTTTTATGTTGTCCAATCTCTCTTCAGTACGATCGGCACCCAAAATATAATGGCATTCTCCACTGCGGCAGCCCGCCACCATAAAACCGTCAATGCCCCCGGGCAGCCCTTCCCGGAGCAGTACCATATTGCACGAACCCGTGCACCTTACCGGCACAACATGTAATCCGGCGGGATATTCCAGGCCCATGCGGGCTGCCAGCAGCACTGCCTGGTATGCGTCGTTCTCGCAAACAAAGGCAACCACATGCGGCTCCCCCGGCCCTGTCTCCTTAACCTTGGCGGTTACCGCGCCAGCCAGTTTGTGGACGGAAAACCCCTGGGTAGATATGCATTGCCGGGGGCAGGCGCCCACACATAATAGACATGTTTTGCAATACAGGGGATCGGGGACGGGATAGCCGCCCTCGTCAAAATACCAGACACCGTAAGGGCATTCTTCCATGCAGCGCTTACATTTGTCACACCCGGCCTTATCAACTACAGGTACAAAAGGAGATAATTCCAGCCGCTCCCCGGCCGTACTTAAAACCTTACAGGCAGCGCCCAGGGCACTGCGCACAGTATTGCCCATGTCCATCGGTTCCTGGCAGGCGCCGGCCGGGTAAATGCCCTGGGCCATGGCTTCAAAGGGAAAACATTGTTTGTGGCCGGTAAAAAAACCCCATTGGCTCATCAGCCCGCAACTATATAACTGACCTTCCCCTTTACCTCTGTCCGTTCCCTCAATATATTCTTTAATCACCCCGGGAACCCCGGCCGGCTGCATGCCTGTGGCAAGCACTACCAGATCAGCTCTTACCTTAAAAGTTCTGCCCATGAGGGTGTCCTCACCGGTTACCAGCAGTCCCCTCCCACCGGGCTCGGGCATAATTTCAGCCGGACTGGTGCGCACAAAAACCACCCCGGCCTCCTGTGCGCGGCTGTAAAGATCCTCATACTCCCCGGTGACCCTTATATCAATATATAATACATAAACCCTGACATTGGGGTACAGGGTTTTAATATCAATAGCCTGTTTAAGAGAGGCGGCGCAGCAAACCGCAGAACACCAACTCTGGTAATTCACGTCCCGGCTGCCCACGCACTGAACAAATAACACGCTCCCGGGCTCCCCGCCGTCAGGGCAATACAATTTCCCCCCGGCAGGCCCGTCCGGGGACATCATTCTTTCCAGTTGTAAATTTGTGATAACGTTGCCGTACCGCCCAAAACCCAGCCGTTCAATTTTCTCCGCCGCAAATGGCTTCCATCCTGTAGCGATGATAATGCTGCCAATCCTGGCCACATTATGAATTGGTTCAGCCCGGAGATTCACAGCCCCGGCAGGGCACACCGCCACGCACCTGTCACAGCCAGACAGACAGGCGGCCCGGTCAATTATATATGGGCCCGCCGGATCCGGGGACCATGGGGAATAGACTGCTTTGCGGTCGGCCAGACCGAAATTGAAATCATCTGCCACCAGTACGGGGCATGCTTCAGCACATTTGCCGCACCCGGTGCAACTTTCGGCATCTATAAAATTCGACCTGCTGATTAAATCAGCCTCAAATCTCCCGGCACTACCCTTAAGCCCGGCTATCTCAGTAAGATTAAATATTTTAACCCGGGTGTTTTCCCGCAACCGGTTAATTAGAAAAGTTACCCCGCACCTGGCATCGCACATGCGGGGGTAAACTTTGTTGAGCTGGGCCGTACGGCCTCCCAGGAAGGGCTCTTTTTCAATTAAAACTACGTTTAGGCCAGCCCCGGCGAGTTCCAGGGACGCGCTCAGGCCAGCCAGGCCACCGCCGACAATCAGCACATCTTTGTTGCCGTCTTCATAAAAAGGCTTATATGGTTCCGCCAGCCTGGCCTGGCCGTTCCACATCTTGATCAGATTCACGGCCTTCTGCGTTGCGCCTCGGGGATCGCTGCCATGCGGCAGGGCACACCCTTCCCTTATATCCAGCCGTATCACCATCTCCGGGGGTAAACCGGAATCCGCCGCAACCCGTTTGAATAAATCTCTGTGTACGGTTTCGGGGCAGCCGGCTATGATGACACAGTCCAGTTTATGCCGGGCTATGGAGTCCCCAAGCAGAGAAACACCTTCGGGACCGCAAAGCCAGGGGTGAAAAATTTTGGCTCCGATCTTTTTTTTGACCCTGGTTAATCCGGCCTCAACTCCGGCCATGTCTATGGCGCCTGAAACGGCGCCCTTGCAACCGCATATAAATATCCCAATATTAATGGCCAAGTTTAATCCTCATCCTCATCATCAGGACTAACCAGGGTTTTCATAACAAAGCGCTCCACCCTGCCGTGGCAGTCAATGGAAGTCCAGGTAACACTGTTGGTACCTACCAGGGGTATTAATTTGCCGGGAAAATAAGCAATTTGATACTGCAACGTAGTCTGAATAGCCTGACGTGGGCAGGCTTTGGTACAGGTCATACAATCCCAGCAGTCTCCAGGCTCACGACAATAAGCTTTTCTAGTTTCCTTATCCAGAGTCATTAAATTGCCCGGACACACCTGTTCACAAAGCGGCTCGCTTTCTCCCTGGCAGCCATCGCATTTGGTAGGGTCGGCTTTAGGTGGCATTTAGCATTCTCCTCCTTCCTCATCGGAAAAAAAGGGCAAAGTCTCAGATAGTTTCCTTCCGGCGGTCTCCGGGAACTATTTGTTCGTAAGGAACTTTGAAGCATACAACCTCGTCTGTTTCAGGATCCCATTTAGAATTAATGAAGCAATCATAGTCAGGATCAGCTTCAGGATAATCTGTTCTAAGCACATAGCCCGGAAATCTCGTTTCCTTGCGAAAACTAATATGCTCGACAACCAGTTGGCACACATCCAGGCGGTTGATTACATCCCAGGCCAGTTGCAAGTCGTGCAAGTCCCTGGCACAGAGGTACTGCAACTGGTCGTTGCGCATCCTCTTAATATGTCTGCGAGCAATGTTCAAATATGGCTCACTGATAAAATACCAGCGGGTACGGCCGCCACAATATTCCTCCATAATCTTTTGCATACGGTCTTCCATCTGTTTGGGCGAGATGCCGCTCATCAGAGTACCGTCAGTCCATAAACCTTCCTTGGCCCTGCCCAGGTAATTGTTCAATGGACCGAAGGTACGTTCCTCCAGGGCATCCACCAGAGCCGGCTCCAGGTCCGCATAATCATAGCTGTTGGCCTTCAATGCCTGTGCCATACTCCGGCCTGTAATTCTGCCGCAGGTCCAGCTGCCTGAAATGAAACGACTGGGTGCGCCGCCCAGGGCGTCACCGGAAACGTACAGACGGCCAACGGTGGTTTCCCGGGAGGTTCCCCTGGTCCATGCCCCAGCCATACCGGCATGGGCACCCACGATGTTGGGATCCCCACCATCGATTTCCACGGGTTCCTTGGAGGGATCTATATCGTTGCAGCCCCAATAAAGTACCAGGGATGGGCTCATGTCTAGATACTGGCCTTTAATACCAGTTACTTTGGCAGGGTCTCCCTTAGTGGTATCCATAAAAACAGGTCCTCTGTGGGCTATGGTTTCTCTTTGGAAGCCGTATGCCCTGATGGGAGTCGGCGCGGTGTGGCCTCCCCACTGAACATAATGGGGATCCTCTTTCATAAAGGCCTGCCCCAGAGAATTCACCATGGGCGCCCCCATACCAATGGAAAGAGTGCCGGTGGGGGAGTATGTGTCTTTGGTGCGCACGGGGACAAAGCGCACCTCAAAAGTGGTCATTTCCGCGCCGGCCCGTTTGCACATGGCGTAGGAACTACCGGCATTAAAGGGAAAATACCATATCCGGTGATGTGCGTCACCGTGATTGTTGGGCCTCCATAAACCGGCGGCGCCTCCCGCGCACAGCATGGTAACCTTGCCGCGGCAAATATAGAATTTACCGTCCCTGACACCGAATCCCACGGCACCTATGCAGGCATCATCCTTCACGATCAAATCCGTAATGTAAACACGGTTGTAAATTTCAGCCCTGGCTTCTATAGCCTTGGCGGCAGTGATGGGTTTTAGCAGGGAACCGTTTATTTCTATATTCCATTTTCCCCGGTTCAGATAACGCCCGTCTTCCTTTTTTTTCATGGGCAACCCGGATTCTTCCATAATTTTAACAGTATCGTTCACTTCATTGGCTACGGAAAGCATAATATCTTCACGGATGGGTGCGCCACACATGTCGTAACGGGCATAAGAAACATAATCTTCCGGCTTACCCTGGTTGATATACATGTTCAAGGCGTTCATGCCGGCAGACAGACACCCGCTGTGGCGTATAAAAGCTTTTTCAACAATAACTATCTTCAGGTCCTCGCCACCTGTTCGCCGGGCTTCCCAGGCTGCCATGCATCCCGCCGTGCCGCCACCGAGAATGAGCACATCGGCGTCAATATATACCCTTTCAGCCACGTTGTCACCCTCCCTGTTTATATTTTCCTTTGCTTACTGAAAAAAGTTTATAACTATAATCACACCGCATTAGTTTCTGAAATATTTATTTATTTTCTTCTACATAAAATCTTAATCCTCCTTTAAAACGGAAGATCAAATATTTTATTACTTAAAAAGGATAAAGAGATCAGAGCGATCTCTTTATCAAAAGCAGTATAAATCTACAAGCTGTATTTACCGTATTTTTCCATATACCCTTCCAGCAAAGGGCTACTGCCTTGCTCCAAATATTCTTTCATGACTTTGTGCCGCCTGGCCCTGGCGCCCTCTCCCAGCACGGTCAAGGCCAGGTGTGTGGGGAAAGGCACGAAGGTATACTCGCTGTCGACTATTTCCACGGGAAACAGCCCTGATTCCAGTCTGGCTACATCGGCAATGGATGTTTGAAGAAGTTCGGGTACAATCTTTTTCCCGCCGGCAACCATGACCTTACCGCAGCGGGGCAGCTTGTAGTTAACAACCTCATCCGGCAGAGTGATATCGAATTCATTTTTATATTTCTCGGCCAGTTTAAGCATCTCTTCCCCTGCGCCCGGCACCTCTCCCTTGTCAAAAAGGCCATATCCCCTGCAGGTAAAAGGGCGTGCGGGATATACCAGGCAGGTGTTGTCCACAGGATCAACAAAGGGACATCTGCTGTTTATATCAACCAGCTCAAGGAAATAAAACCTTATGCATCTTTCCAATATACCAGGAATTTGATCTTGCAAATTGTTTTTCATATAGCGAAACATATTTAAAAACTCAACAACATAGGCGGGAGACGGCACACTGCAGCAGGTGGCACACTTTTCACACGTGGTCTGCGGCAGGCGTTCATATACATTTTTAAGTTCGCCCAGCAAACCGTTTTTTTCAGCATAACTTAACTGGGTATATATTTTGTCAAGGCTTAACAAGTTACCACTCCTCAATAAATTTCTTTTTGGTCACGTTTGGCAATGCTCCGGCGTTATGGCATCCCTTATTTGGGCGGGGGTCATAGATGCGCCCTGAAGTTCCCCTTTTAGGTTTAAATCCGCAGCGGCAACAACCAATTCAATAGGGTAGCCTGATTCACAAAGTCCGCATAAAACATCCAAATGCGTCCGGCTTATACCCCTCACCCCAAAATCAGAGCTATGCTCCCTGAGCCTGGTAGCAGCCCAATCCGCCATCCTTTTTTGCGGAAACAACATAACCATTGTTTTTCCATATCTTTGACCAATACTATGGAAATTACCTGTATTTTTACCATCCTTTATTTCCATCAGGGACCAGAAAGGCTCCCCGGCCACCGTTTCATCGGGAAATACTGTTTCGAGAGTATCAGTAAATTTTAATACCAGGCGTTCCCATGAGTCCAAAACCTACCACCCCGATGTACATTATTACATAATGAATTATAACAAAGCGGAATATCCATAACAATGGTAGCTTTTATTCAGGTTGTCCAAAATTTATTAATACGATAAGATAATTAATATAAATATAATGCCGCATGTTTTAGGCAATCGGTCCACCAGGCGCCATAGCGTGGGTAAATTAATCTTATAAGTGGGGCATATGTATGCTTTATCTAAGTCTGATATTTATACTGCTGGGTACATCGGTGGTACTTGTGGCAACATTGTTAATAACCTACTTCATACTAACCGGCGGGGAAAAAATAAATTATCTGCAGCCCCGCACCTGGCCAAAAAACGTCATTATCTGGTCAAAAATCATCGCCCTTGGTTTGCTTACCATAATCATAGGGATGCTATGGGCGCTGCTGGGTACATAAAAAGCCTCCGGGCAAACAAGCGCTTACCCGTAGGCTTTTTCATTTTTCCCAATCTCCCCTTATAGTTGGGGACATTCCTCTGACCCCCAGAGCCAGACTTAAAAAAGAGAGGTGTGTCCCCTGACCTTTTAACTATCGTGATGATGGTGGGAATGGCCGTGCTCGTGACCATGACCGTGATGGTTACACACAACTTTGCGGGATACAAGCTCTCCTCTGGCGTAGGCTTCCATGGCTTCCCTGATAACACCGGCAGCACCGGTTATCGTCTTAAAACCAGTCTGCTCCAGGGCTTCCAGGGCATAAGGACCGATACCCCCCAGAATGACCACTTCCACACCCTCGTCTTGCAACAATTTGGCCAATCCTCCATGATTGTGCTGAAGCGATTCGGCTGAAATGATCTTCTGGCCCGCCACCTTCTGGCCTTCCATTTCGCAAACCATAAATTCTCTACTTTGACCGAAATGTTGATTAATTTTTCCATTGTCGTTTGGTGCAGCTATTTTCATCTAATCAATCCACTCCCTAATGCAATATTATGGTCATTGTTTCATTTTTATAATATTCCCATACAATACCTGTGTCAATCAAAAACTCATTTCCGTATATTAAATTTACATCATTCTTATTCTGAATTCTTGTTTATTAGCCTTGTTCCTTTGCTATTTAGTGAATTTCCTTATTCTATTTCGGTTTTCCTGTCAGATAGACAGGCAATTCTTTTTATCTGCCATCCACCGTTCCCCATATTTTTCCCTGTGGTTCTGAGATAATTGTTTAAAGATTCCACCGGGAAAGATGGTTTTGCATGTGATCAGTGATAATAAGTTTTCGTACCATTTTGAAGAAAAATTTCTGTTCAGTAAACTAATAAAAATATTTCTAAGCGAGTTTCCTCTGGACAGGAACATAACTTTCCTATGCATCGGTGTGGAACGTTCGGCAGGGGACTGCTTCGGGCCGCTCACCGGCACACTAATGAAACAGATGATGGTGCCAAATGTAATCGGCAGCCTGGATAACCCCATACATGCCAAAAATTTGCTGGACGTATACAACACTCTGGAAAATGACAGGTTTATCGTGGCCATTGACGCCTCCCTGGGTGGCACAAAAGAATTGGGCCACATGGTTGTGAAAAAGAGCCCAATCCACCCGGGCAAGGCGATGGGTAGAGAATTACCCTCTGTTGGTGACATTTCAGTTATATTAAACGTAAATATAGGCGGCATAGCCAACTACTTACTACTGCAAAATTCCAGTTTATATATGGTCTGGAAGGGGGCAAACACCCTGGCCAGATCCATTGCAACCGCCTTATATATAATGAAAAAAGAGCAGCAGAAAAGTACTGCCCCACAACCCGCCTTTTAACTTGCAATTATTTTTAATCATGCCCTCTGGAAAATTTATTAATCCTGCCCGCTAAAAAGGTAAAAAATCCAACAATTTTGCAATGATAACGCGCCTGCGGTGGATTATACTTTTCTTCCGGGGGTGTATATAAATGAGTGTTGTTGACGTTGCGGAAGAAATACTGGTCAAGGCATTAGAAATAGTATCAAAGATGTTCGCCATAACCATGGAACCCGTAAAGCTTGGTAAAATCCCCGAACTGAACAAACATGAAGTCCGCAAGAAAATTTGAAGCCCTACTCTCTTTTTAGACCCTGCATACGGGATCTTTTTATCTCGCTAACAGCCTGTATGACCCCGTCCTCGAAGGTCAGGGATCAACAGGCTGTAAAGCAAAAAATCTCCTGACAAGTCTGGTTTGGTCTCCATTTTGATATTTTCTTGCCGAAGATAATAAAAACCGTCTATAATTAAAGTAAAACAATGGAATATATATTGAGGTGGAAGCAGTGAATATTAACCCTTTGGACCGGGCTGTGGAACTAATCAGGCAGAGGGAACAGCGCGAACAGACCAAAGTACGTAAGACAGCAGCCATTAAATTTAACCCACTAATAGCTGCGGCCTACAAAAACACCCAGCATTCAACCGCCCCCACGCCATATAACAGGTTTGCGGAAAAGGTAAATTTTCAAAGCTCCCCGGAATACGAACTCTATGGTGAATCCGGCAATTACGATGAATTTATGAGCCGTCTAAATTCCCTGGGAATAACAACAGAAAGCATAAAGCCCGGTCTTTTCCTGGATATACTGGTGTAAGTGCCGGAACAAAGGCAAGGAGATGAATCTGTGCAAAACAGCGCCCTGCTGCGTAAAATAATTTTTGTTATCGTAATACTGTCCGGAGCCTTCAATATCTCATATGGGTTCATGGTCTTCTATCACCCTGAATATGTCAACAGAACTGTTTTGGTGCTGGGCTACTGGGCTTTGCCTGTCATGGTGGGCTCCATGTTTTTATATGCCTTTCTGGAAAAAAAATCCCGCTCTAAATGAGTATTGGCCAGTAGGATTAATCCCTAAATTTCCACCCACATATATTCGCCAGTTTATAGATAATCAATTCCCGCACCCCGCAATTTTGCGTATTTCCTCGACATCGGTGCCATTCTGCCTGGCTACCACCGCTGTCAGCATGACTATGGACTCCTTCAGTTCCCGCAATAGCGGCTCAATTCTAACCAGCAGATAACCGGCGACGATCATAGGAAATCCGTAGTTGGCTGAGAGTTTGATTATTTCCTCCATGATAATCCCTCCTATTATCTCGCTAACAGCCTGTAAGACCCCGTCCTCGAAGGTCGGTGAAACAGGCTGTAAAGCTCTTTAGTTGGGGACATTCCTCCGACCCCAAAGCCAGGCTCCAAATGGAGGTGTGTCCCCACACCTTTAAGTTCGCTCTAAGGGTTCGGTAGGGGAATAACCCCTTCCGAACCCAAGGCTCACTTATGTTATTTTCAGGCAGGGGGAGGCGTTCGCCTCCCCCTGCCGTCTGTATCCGCAGTGCCTAGCCTGCGTTGTAAAGTTCGTTTTCCGTGGTGTCGATTACTACCGCCCGCTCTTTGACCACCAGGTCACCACCGCTGGAACTGAACACATTCTTTGCAATAATGGCATCCATTACGGTGGTCACGTCGGCGGCGGTTATGTCCGGCCTGGGATCGGCCAGGGACATGGTAACGGTTTTTCCCGCCGTGTTGCGGAAAGACATCGTTAGTTTTTGGGCCAATTTCTTTACCTCCTTTCCTTATATTCAACCTCGAAGCTTTCATGCCGCAGATGCAGCATCATCAAATGCGCAGGACTAGACTTCCTCCAGACGTCCTACGTCCACCTGGTACACGCCGTTCAGCGTATGTTCCTGCAATCCCGCCAGGGCTACAGCCACATCGTAAACGTCCTGGGCCGGGGCGGCAGACTTGACGTTGCCCATGGAGCGGTCCCGGAATACCGGGTTGCCCTCCCCGTCCACACCGTACTGCAGTTCCAACCTCAGGGCGGAGCTGGCAGCCACTTTGTTAACGGCCATTTGTTATCACCTCCCGTTTATTTGTTGTTTAAAATATAACACCATTTTATTCTACATTCTAGCCTGTCTATATTTACATTATGCCTATACTTGTATACGCATAATTATTTTCTCCTAAAACTCCCAGGCCTTTTCGACTTTTCCCAGGCTGGATGCTACACCACCCTCACAAATTTCCACCAGAGGAATATCCTCCCCGGAGATGTTTACCGCTTCAATCTCCGGCACCGGCCTGATGATCACGTCCACATTCTCATTCGGTTTAAACTGCCTCAATTCAAGCAGGTTTTCATTGGTCAGGGCGATGTCGTCCAGCACCACCCTGATAGCCTGTCGCCAGCCGCCCTTCAATACTTTATTGGTTATTTCTATCCTCTTAATCCTGGCCTGAAAATCAGCCTTTTTGCTCATACCGGTTCACCTCCCCGCCCGGCAGCTTCTTGTAATACATGTTGTACAAGAGGGGTAAAAAAATTTCCTCTACCTTCATCCCGAAATATTTGGCAATGGCCACCATCAGTTCGTCTGATGGCCTTTTCACCCTACCCTTCTCTATGGCTATGATGGTCTGCCTGGTGGCGTATACCGCCCCGGCCAGTTCTTCCTGGGTCACATCGCGGGCTCTCCTTATTTTTCTCAGCCGGTTATCCATCCCGGTCATCACCTCCTGCACTAATTGTAATACATGTTTACTATGCTGTCTATCATGTTTTACCATACAAATTGTAAATTATTCTTCCATTTTTCGACTCCATGCTTTACAATAGGGTAAACATGTATTACGCAGGAGGCGTTACTGGTGCAATACCCGTTAGGCACTTTACTCAGAAAATTAAGGTCAGACGAGCCTCTGCGGGATGCCGCGGCGAGGATCGGAATCAGCCACACTTACCTGAACATACTGGAAAAAGGCGTTGACCCCAGAAGCGGCAGCGCCGTTAAACCGTCAGCGGAAACCTTGCAAAAACTGGCCAGAGCTTACAGCTACCCCTATGAAAAATTATTGGAGACCGCCGGCTACCTGGATAGAGGCAGGTCGGACATAGAAACGAACGGGGAACTGGCCCCGGCTGAGTTTGAAAAAGTACTCCGTGAGGCCAACGTCATGTTTGACGGCGCTGTACTGGATGACGAGGACAAAGAGGATATTATACAATTCGTGAAGGTAGCCATGAGGGCCATAAAAAAAAGAAAGGAATAGCAGGATTGTGACAGTCTGCTGACAGGAGGAAGGGTTATAATTTGTTTAACACTTTTTCCGAAAACCGGGTGATTAGATGCACTGGATAAGTAGAGAGGTTAAGGAATTACAGATTAAATACAGCACCACGGACCCTTATGAGCTGGCGGACTGCCTGGGTTATATAGTTGTACCCTGCCCCTTCCGGAAAATAAGGGGCATGCTGCTGGTGCTGGAGGGGATTGCCTGCATAGGCTATAGTACGCTGCTACCCCGAAGGCAGCGAGAACTGGTGGTATACCACGAAATAGCGCACCGGCTGCTGCACCCGGAGCTAAATTATTTTACCTTGCTGGAAAACACTTATTTTTATCCCGGGAAGTTTGAGCGGCAGGCGGACAGATTTGTGGCGGAGCTTTTGCTCGCGGAGAAAAAGCCGCAGCCGGGGGAATCGGTGTACGAGTTCGCGGCCCGCTACGAGGTGCCGGTGGAGTTGGTGAACACCCTGGTAGCACGCTAAGTCATTTTTCGCCCATCATTAGATCCCCCTTCACTGAAGCTCAGGCATCTCACCATGCGCTTTGCCGTTTTTCTTTGCTCCTTTAGCCGACTTTGCCATCTCATGAATACCCTCTTCCGGGTTAAGGAACCTTTTCAGTGCCTGGATCTGGACCCGGGCGCTTTGGATGCGTAGCTTATGCATTTCAATTTTTTCCTCCAAATCAGTTATCTCTGTTTCAAGCTCCTGAATGGCGCTTTCAGCGGTCGACTGGATTTGCTCAATTGTAGACACTTGACTTTCCTCCTCGAACATTTGTTTTTTTTGATTTTATCAAACGCAAGTTCTGCTAGCAACAATTTTATTATCCTTAACTCCCTGATGTCAATTAACTATTCCGGTAAACCTTCAAAATATCTTCCGCCACCTTGCACATATCCTCCCTTAGCCAGCCCGGCTCTAGAACTTCTACATTGTTGCCCCACTGGACTAGCCAGGTTTTCATCTCCGCAATGCCACAAACATTATATGAAATAATCACCGACCCGTCGTCCATTTCTTCCTCCAGTACCTGGGAAGAGTGATAGACTACGCTTTTCGCCCTGAAAGCCAGGGCTGGGCTAAATTTAAGCCTTACCCTGCACACCTCGCCATCATTTATCACACCCCAGCTTTGTGCCATATGTTCTTTAAGATTGAAATCCGTGGGGTAATCAAATTTATCTGTTCTATAGGGAAAAGCATCTTGTATCTGGTCAACCCTGAATACCCGGATATCCTGACGCTCCAGGCAGCGGGCCACCAGATACCAGTTCTGCCGCTTGCAGATAAGCCCATAGGGTTCCACCACTCTTTCGCTGACTCGACCGCTGTAGGCGGTAAAATACCATATCTTAACACGGTGGCATTCTTTAAGCCCCTGCACCAGCATTGAAAACAATTCCCCTACCCTTTCCGGCTCAACCAGTGACTCCTCCACCATGTGGATGCGGTTTTGAAGTTTCTCCACCGCCAGATCTTCCGGGCTGTAATGGTATTTAAACAGGGTTGATACCAGGGCGTCCTTTAGCTCGTTTATATGACCGGCCAGTGCTGACCCCTGCTGCTGCAGCAAACTTAAAAAAATGGCCGTGGCTTTCTCGGGGCTTAAACTAGGCAGATAACCTGCTTCAGCTGAATAAACAGTACATTTCTGGCCTTCCTTAACCTTTTCATGCCTAACCAAGGGCACCATCAAGTAATCCTGGATGGCATCTAAATCCCTGCGTATCTGCCTATCGGTAACCTCGTATTTATCCGCCAGCTCTTTTAAAGTTACACCACCATAAGGCGTCCTTGTATTTATGTAATTAACTATCATGTTCAGCCGCAGGCCTCTGCTGGCGTCTTTCTTTGCTTTTATGGGCATTGCCATACCCCCGGTTCAATTCTCATATTGACATTTTTTGAATGGCTAATTAAATTGATCTCTATTTATATCTCCCTTTGTACCTTTCCAACGGATACTTACGTTCATTAACGGCCACTTTATCCCGCACCGCCCGGGATAGATCTATATCTAGGGTATTGGCCATCGTAAGGCAATATATTACCACATCGGCCAACTCTTCCCGTACCCGGACCAGATGTTCTTCATCCAGATCCATTCCATCAGACCACTGGAACAATTCCATCAGCTCCGCGGCCTCGATGGCAACAGACATAGCCAGGTCTTTGGGAGTGTGGAATTTCTGCCACTGGCGCGCCTCAACAAAAGAGGCTACAAGATTTCGCAGCTCCTCTAGCGATGTAAATTTATCACTCAAAATATTCGCTCCTCCCATTCCTTTTCCGGGGTATTCATTCTTCAGTCTGGGAGATCCTGCCCCGGCTGGCAAATCAGAAAGGAAATCTACTTGAAATAACACTCTTCACTCCACCCCCAGCGCCTTAAACACAGCATCCTCGGGGCTCTGGTAAAAGGCAATCTGGAATCTGGCAAACAGCTCTGGAGGAACAATGGGAATATCAACAGCCGAGGCCATGGGCAGCAGGATCTTTTTGGCTCCTGCGTCAAAGCATACCTGCAGTGTATTGGCCAGTTCTTCCACTTTATTTATGGTCCCACCTATGCTCATGGACCCCTGTACCGCCAGTTGGCTCTGCACCGCCCTTTTCAGGGCGCCGGAACAAAGGGCGATAAAGGCAGTCAGCGCCAGCTCCGAGGTCAGCCCGATGCCCTGCAGGTCCTGGATATGCATGAGGTAATCATTGTTTTGCACCGATTCCGTATCAAGAGACACATCAACTATTCGTGAAACCTCTAAAAGTTAAAAGCCGACATGCAAAAACCTAAGCCTTGACCCGGTCAGCTTGTAAATACAAGATGGCTTGTATTTACAAGCTTATTTTCATTGCTTACGAATATAATAGTCCCCTTTAGGTGGCTTTCCACTCATCAATTTATTTCCTGAAAATTCGAAGCAAACTATTTCTTATGGGATTAAACAATTCCTCTTCCAAGCTGCCTAAATAAGCCCGAACACGCTGGATATCAACCGCCCGCAACTGGTCAATCAAAGCTATAGAATCCCGAGGAATCCCGGCCGTACCTTGCGGTATATAATGATATAAATTTGGGTTTTTTATCGCCCAGGAGCCACTTTGAGTTGTCAAGGGAACAACAATAACCACAGGATAGCGAATTGCGCCTTTTGGTATACCTACCACAATAGCCGGTCTGCTTCCCTCTTGCTCATGCCCTTTCGGATTATGGGACGGAAGGGCAATTAAAAGAATATCACCTGGTTTAATAGTATTATCCTTCATTTTTTAATCCTCTTGAACTATCAAGCCAACGCCAGGTTGATATTTGACATTTTTACCTTTGGGTAGCCCATTTAATCCCCAATCATACGGAGGAAGATCCCCCAGGTCCGCTTCTAACCAGAATTCATCTTCATTATTCTCTTTTAATAAATCTTCCAGGTACCGTTTAACTAACATAATCTTTTCTTGCGGCAAAGCATCTACCATTTCATGCAACATTTCTTTGGATGTGCTCATTTTTAGTCCCCCTTTTTATAAAAACAGATATTTATTGTTTGTTCAGGACTATTTTTAGTACATATTCGCTTTCCGCCATTTCTATACGGTAACGGGATAAATCCCTGAAATTTACGTCGTCCATAAAGTAACACCCTCTTTTTTGTTATTGGTACCTGCTAAATCAATCATTCGCTGAACAAATAATTCAGTCGGCTCATTTAACTTACTTGTCTGCCATTCCAGCCAGGTTGAAAGATACCGCTGCCTATATCTTCGGGTTCGACGGGGCTGTGCATTGTAAGATAATGTAATATCAATCCTTATGTCGTATGCATCTCCCGGGCGCCGCAGCTCTTCCGGTATTTTCACCTCATAAATGTGTACTTGTCTGCCACGTATTCTGACCTCACCATTTGTTATCAATGTGATACGATATTCCGTATTTTGGGTGGCACGCTCTGCATCAGGTAGTCCATAGCCCAAATGACGGATTATATCTGATTTATTTGCTATGGCATTTGTCCATGATGGCCATCTTGCAGATTGAATTAACAGGGCTCTATACAGCAGTGCAGTTTCATTCGGAAAGGTATTCTGAATGAGCGCAACTATGTGGGCAACTTTCGGAGCTGAAAAAGAGGTACCGAAGATCGCGTAGCCCTTTACCAGAAATGTTAATTCTACAGGTAAAACAATCCGGTAACTGGCTGTACGGATCATGGTCACCATCAATCATACCAGTCAGAATTTCCCCTTGGTACTTATTAACAAAATCAGCCAACTTATCGTATCTTTCTAGTGCCAGTTCACTCCATATATCGTAAGCCTGATCCCTTTTATCATTCCACTTTTCCAGTGCTTTCAAATAATTCTCTTCAGATTTATATTTATCCCGACGTTTGTTCGGATGTTCTGGTACATGTGTCATGCCAAGGCATGCTACACCAACATCAATCACAAATTGATCCTGATCACGTATTTGGGGCCATTCTGCTAGCAAAGCTGGGGATAGAATACGCTCATAACGCCAAGCTGTACCGGTAGCAATTTCCCAAAGGGCTGCTACATTATTCTGACCTGCAGCTGCAAAAGCATTAATCTTAGCTGCTAAACTACTTAAAGTAACGTCAGAAGAAGCCCCTATGATATAACCGTCTTCCAGTTCACCTATAACCTCTATCCCGAATTTTCGCAAATCATCAACCGGTAAGCTAGAAGGATCAATTTTTAAAAAAATCGATATGGCTTCCGGTATATCCGGTAGTCCCTCCTGCTGTCGTCTAGTTATTTCCTCCTGCCATTCTTCCCGCAGGGTTGTCATTGACGCACCTAATATTTCTGCATGATCAACGCGTTGCGCCTTATTATATGCGGTCCTTGGGTTTAGCTCTCGCGGGGTCTTGCGTTTTTTTTGAGGTGCATCTGTAACCAGCTTTAATTGAATATGGGGAAATGGATTTGATTGCGCCAACTACTCAACACCTCGGTTTTCCTTGATGGCTTCCAATAAAACTTCCAGAGTTACTCTCCCACTATCTTCTAAAACAACTTTTTTTAAGGCGTCCCTAGCCGATCTGACTATCTGTGCAGCAGAGTATCCTTTTGACGTATCCAGTAAAACTTCCCAGTCCAGCTTGGAAACCTTAGCAATTGAAAGGGTCATTTCAATCAATTGTCTAAGCTCATCAGGACCAGGCTTTGGAATTTTTATTACATCATCAAATCTTCTCCATATTGCATAATCGAGTTGATTATTAAGATTTGTCGCACACACAAGTAAACCAGGAGCATCGTATTCATCAAGTAATTGTAGAAAGCTATTCACGACCCTCTTAATTTCACCAACTTCTTGCATCGCCGAACGAGATTTCGCAATAGAGTCACATTCGTCAAAAAACAATAGACAAGGCGATTTTGCTGCAGTATCAAATATGGAGCGGAGATTGACTGCAGTTTCACCTAAATAAGAAGAAATTATCGCATCAAAACGAACCTTTAAAAAAGTAAGCCCTGTATTCAAGGCCAGGCGTTCAGCTCCCATAGTCTTTCCACAGCCAGGTGATCCGTATAACAGTATTTTCCTGCGGGGCAAAAGCCCGTATTGTGCCAGACGCTCCCTTGCCGCATATTCTCTTTCAATACGAAGGAAACGATCTTCCACGGCCTTGGGTAAAACCATATGATGTTCCAATCGGTCCGTCGGTACATGCGTAACAAGAGTTGTTTCGTGTCTCTTACTTCTTGGCAAAACATTTAATTCCGTAGGTTTTATCTCAAACGTGGCTATCGTTTTGTTAATTGGAGACGTTTTTAGAACATTGCTTAATTCTTTTGCCAGCTGAGTGTGCCCTTTTTTCATTTCATCTTCGATAATATTTCGGGCTATTTTGTACAGGTCATCTGAACGTCCATCAGAAATAGACCTGAATAATCGTTTCAAAAGAACAGCATTCACGAATTCGCCTCCCCTCACAAACATGTTTGATCAACTTTTACACTCATTATATCGATATCATGAAATATAATACAATGGTTAAGCATAAAAAACACTTTGCCCAAGAATTCTGTTAAACTTGAGTGAATTCTTGATCCAGTCCAAAAGCCATGGAGGACCCTGCCCGGGCCGGTAAGGAAACCATACAACGGTAATCACCAGTTTGCCCCGGCAAATCATCATCCGGCACCCTGCCATCCATTGATGAATTTACCACTTGGTTATCTTCTGTGCCCTGTCACTTGTCATTCCACTGTTTTTCAATATGACGCGCTGCCAGTTTAAGCTCCGTCCTGGTCTTGAAAGCAACTGGCGGACCGGCATTAACCGCTTCGGCTTTGTGTCCAAGGATACCGGCCAATAGCGTTAAGGCCCCTCTTTTATCCAACTTCTCGTTTCTTGTGGAGCACTGGGGTATGTGAATACATGACGGGCACCCATTTTCACACCTACAGCTTATCACCACCTCGTAGCACCTTTGCAGCAACTCATTAACCATAGGCAGCGCCGATTCCACCAGTCCTATACCACCCGTGTGATTATCATAAACATAAATTCTATTACCCTCTATAAGACTCCCCAGGTCACCTCTTTCGCACATTACCATCCATGGCAAAACAACACGTATAAGGTGCTCTATGGCATGCAGGACTCCATAAATGTCTTCAGGGAAATCCAGCCACATTCCAATTGTGGTAAGCCTGTATGGGTCAATTTTCTGGGTCAGAGTAAATTGCGTTTTTTTACCACCTGGCTTTACCATTATGTATTCCTCAAGGGAGTTGTTTACGGTTAGCTCACCAGAAAAAGTGGGGATTTTTGCAGCTTTATGCTGACTTTCCTCGCGAAGGTTAGATATACCCGATTTCACAACCGGCAATGTATAGCTGCCATTCAGGTTAGGCGGCAGGTCAGACAGTAAAATCTCCTTACTGTCAAATTTTATTTCCTTCACAATATATGAAGAGCCCATTATGTTTAAGATTGACCCAGGGTAGGCATCAGTTAACAGGTCTTTAAATTCATATCGCTCAACTATTTTTTGCCTGGGCGTAACAACACTGTATTGGTCACTGTCTCCGCGCAGACCGAATTTTTCTATCACACCCTTGTTGCTATACTTTTTGGGGTTATCAGATACCAGTTCCAGGCTACCCTGGCCGTGCAGATATTTGACAACGTTATAATATTGTGTTTCAGGCCAGTATTGGCTGTCCTCCCTGGTCAGCGGCAGCTCCCGTGACGCACAGAGGATATGGTCCACTAGAAATTGGACTTTATCAGGAGCTACAATGGCCTTCTCGCAGGACTGTCCGAAGAAATACGCACTATTTCGGACAAGGAAAAGATCAAGGGGGTCTTCGCTGGCCATTAATACTATAAGGGCCTCCTGACCATTTCGGCCGGCGCGCCCCGCCTGCTGCCAGGTAGAAGATATAGACCCCGGAAAACCAGAAAGTATGCAGACATCCAAATCACCTATGTCAATTCCTAACTCCAGTGCATTGGTAGTAATTACCCTTTTAAAACTCCCCTGAAAAGATCATTTTCCAGACTCCTTCTCACCTCGGGAACTAATGAGCCTTTGTAGGGGGTGACTTTTCTTTTAAGGTCTGGAAAATCCTTGATGAGTTTTTTATAAGCGCTTTCCACCACTTTGCGGGATCTGCCAAAAACGATGACCCTGTGGCCCTTTTCAATATAATTGCCCAAAGCCCTGGCCGCCTCATAGTGGGTTAATCTTCTTAATAATTCACCATCTTTGTGATACTGGGGCGGCTCATAGAATACTACCTTCTTCGGCCCCGAGGGCGAGGTATCTTTATCGACAACTATAAACTGCAATCCCACCAGGTTTTTAGCAAATTCTTCGGGGTTGGCGATGGTGGCGGTGCAAAGAATGAAAACAGGTGAAGATCCGTAGTACCTGCAAATACGAAGCAGGCGCCGGATAACATGGCAGACATTGTTGCCAAAAATACCACGGTACGTATGGGCTTCATCGATTATTACAAAGCTTAAATGCTGAAAAAAAATTTTGTACTGAAAGTGCTTTGGCAAAAGGCTGGCATGAAGCATATCAGGTGTTGTCACCACAAAATTATTGTTACTTAAAATTTCCTTGCGCACATTGAAATCAGTGTCACCATCGCATACTTCTATGCCAGGCCGTGCACCTGGCCACGATACTATGTCGCAAGTATCTTTTATAGTTTTCTTCTGGTTTTGTCCCAGTGCTTTTGCGGGAGTTAAATAAAGAGCCTTTACTTCGGGGTTATCCAAATAAGCGTTAAGTACAGGTATCGTATATGTCATTGACTTACCACTGGCGGTATTTGTGGTAATTACTATATGGTTGCCTGCCAGTACGCTTTTGATGGCTTCGGCCTGATGTTTATAAAGACTGGCTATACCTGCTTTCTTTAAGCCATTTATTATTAATGGGGATATCCCCGGAGAAAAGGGGCTGAATTCGCCTTTCTTGGGCTCAATCACCCTGACAGACTTTATACCGGCAGAATCAAGAAATCGATGCATAATGACGCTCCTGAAGCTCAAGCCCCTCACCATGCGCTTTGCCGTTTTTCTTAGCCCCTTTAGCCGGCTTTACCATCTCGTGGATACCCTCTTCCGGGTTCAGGAACCTTTTCAGTGCCTGGATCTGAACCCGGGCGCCCTGGATACGAAGCTTATGTATTTCAATTTCTTCCTCTAAATCAGTTATCTCTGCTTCAAGCTCCTGGATGGCGCTATCAGCGGTCGACTGGATTTGCTCAATTATGGACATTTAACCTTCCCCCTCAAAACATTTGTTTTTTTAATCTTATCAAACATGCGTTCTAAGGGCAACAAGTTTTAAAAATTATCTTTCATTTATAACCAAAAGTGGTTATATTTTTAAGAAGAATAACGGCTATGCCCGCAATCAGAACATCACCCGGGCCGACATCCAAGGAGAAATTGAGCGTATCAAAAGAAGCCTATATCCCTTTCCGGAGCATCATTTGAAATCCCGTATCCATCGGATATATATATTTGAAATAGGTGACTACAGTGGACAAATTTCCATCCTGGGTAAAAGTTTTATCAAACTGGTCGCCCAGCCCAAGCAAATCTATCAATGGTAGACGGACAAGGTGGAATGTCTACCGGGATACCACCAGGACCAGGCGCCTGGTTGGCTATCTTGAATACAACTGGTCAGAAAGCCCTGCTGAGGAAAACATTCCTGAAAATATCCTTGGTATAATCAGCAAGGAGTGTAGAAAAGCAGAGCGTCTATCAGAAGAGCGCCTATTGTCTCTTTTATCCAAAGAAGCCATCATCCTGGGCATGGCCACGGATAACATAGTGTCTGAGTTGATAAATTCAGGCTACCTGGGGCGCTGGATTAGATTAAATTCAGATGAAAAAACAATCCATTCCGTCGCATATGGCCCTATGCCCCCTCTAATTCAACACCTTGGAGAACAACAACAACTACTTTTGAAAAATCATTTCCAGTGGATTACGGAAAGAGAGCAGAGACTACAACGGATATTATTACTAATAGAGAACAACCAACCCGCCGGAGATACACTTAACACCGGCGAACTTTTTCAAAAGAGTGTTGTAAATGCTGCTCTAAGGAGAATAGCGGAACACATTCAGGCAAAATTAGAGGAGTTAAGTGTGATTGGACAAGATAAAAAGACTATCTTCCATACGGATTATCCCTGGCCCTTATCTCCTACCAGAACATCCTCCAAATACCACCTGGGAGTGGATTTTCTGCTGGCCCTGGCCGAATGTCTGCTTGAAATGCCGGAAGGCTATGAATGGAAGGAAATTGGTGCGCGTTTTAACCCTTCTATCGGCGGCTCAAAATACTTCGATCAGGCCAGGGGCGAGCTTATACAAATGGCAGAGACCGTTTGCGGAGTCCCCTTGGACAGCCTGGGCTTAACCTCCCTCGGCAGCCTATATCCCCTGTATATACTGGGAGACCTTCGGCTGGCCAGGGGCGATATAAAAGAAGTTTATCCTGATGATACCATCTGCGCCCTCAGCAATATCCAGGTAAACAGGACAGAGGAAGCAATCACCAGAGCCGGGAGAATTATTCTCACCGAAAACAGGGCCCTGCTTTTAAAAATGGAAGCTACCGGCTGGCAGCGGCGGCAGTCGGAATCGCTCATTATCGGCATTGACGGGCGCGTTCGACTGGCCCACAGACGCCTGCTTAAAATGCTGGCAGCCACCGGGCCGGGGAAAGCGTTTTTTTCCTGGGTGGATACTGACCCGTCCGGGATTGATATTGCCCGGCAAGTCCATGAAATTTTGCCTCATTGCCTTTTTGTGTCAACCCAACTTGAGACAGCAATGGTGTTACCATATCATGAATGGCTGTGCCGTATACAGGAAGAGCAGGATTTGCGTGACCGTGAACAGGAGGAATTACTGGGCGGCCCCGAAAAATGGGACCAGATTTTCAACATTATTCATCTTCGCCCCTAATCTCTACGTATTCCTCCCTGGTAACATCGTAGACCTCACTGACTGTTTGGTTGGATCCGGCACCAGGGTTGGCCACCACACAGAGAAACTTATTAAATCTGTTCAGGTACTGATCTCCGTGAATTTTAGGAGAGACTATTATCATTTTCCGATCCAACACTGAACGGTACAAGTCGAAAATATCATGCTTTCGCTCCTCATCCAGAGCGCTGTCAAATTCATCCAGCACATAAAAAGGCGGCTTTCTCTCAATATCACTCAACAGGGCCAGAGCGAAGACCAGGGAGGTGGCCGCCCTTTCCCCTCCTGAAATACCCTCTCCTACAGTACGGCCGCTTTCCGGCACGATCCTTTCCGGCCGGTGCCCCGCCCTGGTAGCCACGTGCAGCTCCCACTGATAGCTGGCATGGCGGCTTTCAGGGTCAGGTGAGATGGAGCGCACCTCTCCCACCATTCCCAGACGTCTCATGTAATCAGAAAACCGCCTGTTAGTCCCAAGCCAACGGTTATATACCGACTTGTCAAAATTTTGCCGGCGCTCCTCTTCCAAGCTGCACAGGTTGTTGTACCGGAGTTCGCATTCTTCCAATTCCTTCACCGCCAGATTATACTCGTAGGAAAAATCGTTGTATTCCTCCAGGGCATTCTCATTAACCACCCGGGAACGCGCATCATCCAGCATCCCGCGGGCTTCTTCCTTTTTGCGCTGAAAGTTATAGCGGTTTTTTTCCTGGGGCTTAAATTCAAAGGGCAACCACTGGCTTGTATTTTCGAGGTTTGTAATTACTTCTGCAAATTCCTTGATCAAACGAGCCTGTTCTACCTCTACTTCCTCGATTTCTATAGAAAGGGTGCTAGCTTGCTCATTCAGTCCGGCCAGATCCTGTTCCTGCCGCTCCACCAGGGAATGCAGCTTATCGTATTCACCTTGCCTGGCATCCTCTTCCCGGGACAACTCTCTTACCACACGCTCTAAAGAATCAACTTCGCCTTCCAGGGCATCACTCCGCTGACGACAGGCTATCAGTTCTCCTTCGGCCTTCTCCAGGGCTTCGGACAACTCCCGGATGCGGATTATATTTTTTTCTTCCCGCTCATATTCGGCGTAAACAGTTAACTCACCCTCGACCTGCTTCAACAGTTGCTCTTTATTAACCTTGTTATTATTGTTGGCATTCCTTTCCTCCACAGTTTTAGCCAATGTTTCTGTTGCAGCAGCCAGTTCTTTTCCCATTTGTTCCAGTTTGGTACCAAGCAATTGCTTTTGTATACTTAAGCCAGGTAAGCTTTCATCAGCATTTTGCCTACGGTTTATTTTTTTAGATAAATCTTTGATTTTCTCATCCATTTCCTTTATATGACCGTCTAAATTTTCTATATCCAGTCCGGCCTGGCTTATTTTTTCCTCCAACTCCCGCCGGGCTATTTCTATCGCCTTAACGCCGATAGCAGCGCCCCGTTCCACTGCTCCCCGCAGGCCATAGCAGTCCCACAAGTTTCCCTGCCACAATACCAGCCCGCTGCCGCAATGGCCGGGAGGGTTATTTTCTGGATTCAGCTGGATAAAGGCAAGCCAGCAATTCACCTTTTCTAAAAATTCTTCCGGACAAACCCCTTCCGTAGGGATAAGGTATTCCTGTAATATGTTTTCCCTGGGAGGTTCCCCGGTATGCGGTCTTGACAGGTCTACCACGTAAAATGCTTTTTCCACCGGCACCCGTCCCAGTGATTGCTCTACAAAAAGGGTGTGTTTTAGCGGTGCCAATAGGTGCTCTATTTCCTCCCGCGAAATTTCCCCGCGAACCTCGAAGATCTCCCCAAAAGCATAGGCTTTAATGCCAGCCTGCCGGTACAGCTTAAGCAACTTTTCTTGTTCCGCCAAAAGCAGGGTCTTTTGGCCAGCCAATCGAACATAATCAGCTTCCAGGCTTCGGCAGCGTTCCTCCAGCAAAGCTTTTTGCCCGGCGTCACTATCCCTTGTATTTTTCAACTTATCATACTGTTCTCGTAATATTTCCAGGGAAGGCAAAGCAGACTGGTCGGCCTCCAGCTGCTGGATATTTTCTTTTACACGTTCCAGCTCGCTCCCGGCTTTACCGATTTCCACGTTGATAGCATCCCTGCGGCCGGTCAAGTCATCAATCTCCCCGCTTAGTTGCCGGATTCTCTCCTCTAAGATTTCGAGCTCACGCCGAAGAGCTCCCTGCTCCGCCAAGAGATCTTCCTTGCTGCGCCTGATATGGTACATTTTAGATTCCAGGTCCCGCACCTTTTTAGAAAGCTCTTCTTTCTCCGTACTACAAACTCGTATTTTCTCATTTAATTGGATAATGTGCTGGTTTTCTGATGCAAATTCACTCTGTTTTATGTTTCTTTTATCACTGTTCTCAGAAAGTTTTATAGTAACGTCACGCAATGCTTTATGGGCATCGTCTCTGGCCCGCAGGTTCTGCTGATGCTCCTTCTGGTATTTATCCAGCCGGCTTAATAATTCACCTTGCTCGCCGCGCAATAGCTCCAGCAGTCCCCTGTGGCAGGCATCATAAAGCAGCAGGGCATCCCGCCGCAGGAAATCTCTCTGCTCCAGCGCGTTTTTAAACTTTTCGAGCTCCTGCAAGCGGCGACGGCGGTTTAGCGCCAGGGTTCTGGCTCTTTCAAAATCATCCCTGGCATCATTCATCTTTATCCTGGCAAGCTCCCACTCCCTCTGCAATTCGTCCAGGCCAAACATCTCCGCTACCCGCTGAAACCTGGCAGCGTCGCTTATATTGGCGAACTCGGCGATGGAGCCCTGGTACCAGAACATGAAATATCCCTCAGCATCAATGCCAAATACCCGCCGGTAGTATTCCCTGGCATCATTTCTGGATTGAAACTTGCGCAGTAAGGAAAGCTTGTCCGGCACCTCACCCCCGTAAAGGGAATAATTCAGCTGGCGGCGCTCGGTACCGGGTGCAACCCGCACCTCTGCATGCAGCTCAACGTACTCCGGGGCATCTTTGCGATTTTCTCCTGGCGGGTTGTGAAAAAGCACTGAGACCCGGGCATACCACCCGTCCTCCCCCCGGCGGCTAGTCTTAGAGCGAAGGCCATCCACCGATATCCTGGGGCTGCCAAGGGCAAAGGCAATGGCATAGACTAGAGTGGATTTACCCGAGCCATTTTTCCCCCCAACTAAAACGTGGGCAACGACCTTATCCAGATCCATTGCTTGAGGAGAAAAATCACGTATCCCGGCAATTTGCAACCTAATTGGATACATAACACACCTCTTCTAGTCAGCAAACAGCTTTAGCTGCTTTTTATCTTCATCCGTATTCCCGGTGTCTTCCTGCCGCCTGTCAAGGCTGAAGAAATCCCTGACCTGCTCCATCGTTACCTCGCCCCCCTGAGACTCGCTGACGATTCGCATTAAAAAAGGGAGGGGCAGGGCCTGGCGGCCCACCTGGGTAATATAATAGGACCTTTTCTTCTCATCCCCTTCTCCCTCATACTCCTCCATCCTTAGTAAGCCGCATTTCGCCAGATGGTCCAGGGCATGCATCAGCTTGCGCTCAGCATAAAGAGAGGATCGCTGGAAATAACCATGCAGCTCGTCAAAGGTCATCCTGCCGGTACGTGAAGTCATGCCAAGGTAAAAACAGAAGATAAAAAGCGCCAGTTGATGATCGTCCAGCACTTCCTGGGTCCAGGCAGCATTGGCACGGGTAAGGGCTACGCACCGGTTGCTTTGCTCATCATATACTAACTTCAAGGCGTCACCCAGGATACTGTTTGCCTTCCGCAGAAAAAGATTAAATACCTCTTCATCCCTGGTACGCAGCACTCTCATTACCCGCTGCCTGGGAACACCATCCATACTTTTGCTGGATATCAATATCTCGGAAAGGGCCTGCTGCTGCCTTTTATCTAACATCAGGATATCCTTTTCATCAATAGCTGTATACTTTTCCATAATCATCGTACCTTCAAATCATATTTTTTCTGTTTACCCAAGACCGCCGTACCTTTGACAAAGCGAACCTCACCATCCGGATAATTAAGCCGCCATCCGTCGGTTTTCACATCTGCTGTTGCCTTGTCTTTACCGTTTTTATAGGTAAATAGTTTCACTTCTTCTTCGCTAACCAGGTAGCTCAGCACCAGTAGGTGGCGCAGCGCACCGGCCCATCCTCCGCCCAGTTGAGCCAAAAGCTTGGCTACCGAAATGCCCGGGTTCCCGGCAATCGCATCAATAATAGGCCTGGTGTCTGTTTCCAACTCGGCCGCAACAGAGGTGGCAGCGCCCAGCAAAGATGCCAGTTCCCTGGCGGTGACCGCACGGGCAGGATGATATTCTATGTTTTCTGACATGCTATTTTCCCGGGGAGGTTCCCACCGGTAAATCCAGTCTTCTAACTGCCGAACCCCGCGTTCCACATCATCCTCATGCAACCGTGGAGGTAAAGTAAATGGCATCCAGAGGCCGGCAAAGGAGTCCCCGCCATCGTCATATATCCCTTCTTCCATGTATTGCATGGTCTGAACAGGTTTCAAGGTGGTACCCGGCAGGGAGTCGCTATAAGCATCCACAAGGTACTGCAAAAACCTGTCGCGGTTAACTCGCAGGACCTTTCTTCCCACTTCCAATTGGGACACGTAAGCGTTTTCACCCAGAAGTGAGCTTAATTCTTGAATCACCCGGTAAAACAAAGTTGCGCTCCGGCGGTGCTGTCTTTCATATTTCTGATCTATAGCGCCCTTCAGCCGGGCAAAACGCTCACCCAATTCCCGTTCCAACATCTCCAGAAGTGCCAGCACAGACTGGTATTTCTCCAACGCCCGACGGTCCTGTATATATTTCTCACGCTGAAACTTAAGATCATTGACTGCGTTATCCAAATTGTTTAATACGCTGGCGATGGTATCCTGACTACCAACACCAATATCTTCATATGACTTTGCCAGTTGCAGGTCCCTTTCCGCCTGATGAATCTCCTTCAACTCCGCTGGCTGACTGTGGTAAACCAAAGCGTCATTAACCAGGCGAAGAAGTTGCATTACCATCCTTTTGCCCGTGCCGGTGAACTTCAGAGGAGGATTATGAGAGTCGGTAATCCAATTATATCTTCTACCCAAACGAACCAGCCGGGGTATGTCTATGGTAGGCTGTAATTCATAGATACGTTCAAACCGGTAAACCAGCTCCTGTTCCCCCTGGATAGCCTCTTCTTCATAAAAGGTGCCTTTTAATATCAGGTCAAACACTCTTAAAGCATCCAGAACCCGGCGGGGATCATCCCAAAATATCTCTCCGGACAGGTCTTTTAAGACACCGGACAGCATGATTAAATCTTTTAAAGCATCCCTGACCCTGACCTGGTCCCGCTCAAAAAAAATGTCAAAGTTTTCATTTATTCCAGTCATGTTAATCAACTCTTTATTTATTACCGAATACTTGCAAAATTCTACAGAAAATTGGAATTTACCTTTTTGCAATTCTAATGAGAGCTCAAAAGCTCGGAGCCTATTAGATCGGAAATGCCGTAGTCCATGGATACCAAGGCACTACTGGCAAAAGACACGATATGGCTAAGCACCCTAAAAAGCCCGGAGTAAAAATCCCTCTTGACATAAGGAAATAAACGAATAAACAGCACAAGGGATACTGGAACAGGCGGGGCTTAAATAGTCCCGCTATAAAAAGAAAGGTGGTTATCAATATGAAATATGTTTACCCTGCTATATTTACCCCTCTACCCTCTGGCGAATATGATGTTCGTATTCCTGATTTACCTGGATGCATTACCTGCGGAAAAGATATAGCCAATGCCATAGAAATGGCCGAAGACGCTATGGCTATGTGGCTATGTGATGCGGAAAATAATCAAGAAAATATTCCTGCTCCATCCGAAAAACTGAATGTAAATCACCCTCAGTTTATTAATCTCGTCGTTGCCGACACCACAGAATACCGCCGCGAGAATGATAATCGCGCAGTAAAGAAAACACTAACTATTCCAAGCTGGCTAAACGCCAAGGCTGAAAAAGTCGGCATTAATTTTTCCCAAACATTGCAAGACGCCCTAAAGGAGCGCCTTGGCCATAAAGACCTTGAGGCAAGAATAAAGCAGCCGTAAGAGGCTGCTTTAAAGCAAAGCGCTGCCGGGCCAGGGGGGAAGCAGAAAAGCTGCTGACTGAGTTTGTAATCGAAGTACCGCCCCTAAATTTTCATGGGCTGCGTCATACCGGGGCCTTGAAGAGGTATACACCAGGCTGCAGGAAAAGAGTAAAACAAATAGTAAAGTCAGCACCCCAAACCCTTGGAAATACTGACTTTTCTTGGAGCTGGAGATGGGATTTGAACCCACGACCTGCGCATTACGAGTGCGCTGCTCTACCCCTGAGCCACTCCAGCAAGATATTTATTTTAAACTGACGAGCCAGCCGCTTTTGGCGCATATTTATGTTAAGGTATTTTATTATCATTGTCAAGACGGAGCGGGCCTGCAACAGGAAAACAGGGATGGAAAAAAAGGTGTGCTTCACCTGGACGCTGTCACTTTTGAAATTGGCTCATCATAAAATATTAAAAAAGTAAAAGCCCTTACAGGGCTTTTACTTAATGAAGCAAATTAGCATATATGGCTTTTTCCTCAGGCTCGTACTTTGCTTCGAATTTACCTCTCCTGGTGATGCCGAAATGATTGAAAAACCCTTTGCCGAACACCTTTGTTTTTTTCATTTCAATACCGCCTTCATCCACAGCTTTAATTCTGATAGTATGGGTATCCCGATCAAAGGCCAGTTCAATCCTGCCGCTGTCAATTTTTTGCCTTGCCACGTTATTTAACACTATGGAAGTTTTGGAAAGAGAAACTACCGGCACCTTTTCCATTCTTTCACCACGGGGCTTATATACCTCAAAAGACACTATTATAATACCTCCTTTATAAGAATAGTTTTCCACATCAATACAATAAAAATACACGAATTACTGATTTCTACAACCAAAAAGGGAGTTTGTACGCAATTACGGGGGTTGATACCATGGTTTTTCAGTATGGTGACGTAATATTAGCTCATGGAGATAACCTTTACTCCGATGCCATTCAAGGCTTCACCGGGAGTTTCTTTACCCATGCGGCTATGTGCGTAGAGGAAGGAAAAATTATCGAGATGCTCTATGACGGTTTTCATTACAAGGACAACAGCTTCATAGGCGGCAACAGGGCTTTCATGGTAATCAGACATAAATGCCTCTATTTGTCTCCACAGCCTGCAGTTCAGAATGTACTTATTAGAATGAAGAAGTACGTTGCTATCCTGCAGCAAAACCCGCCAAAATACGACTATTTTGAGATAGTCAGGCAAGCGGTTAAATTGCTTAAGAAAAAAGGCCAACATTTATTCAGGGATGGTGAAGACTATTACAGCCTGAGTGAACTAATGGAGGCGGGAAGAAGGCTGATCTGCTCGGCGCTAATAGATTCGGTTTATGAAAAGGCCGGTATCGATCTGTTCCCGGGCCAGGAGCCATTCAGCACCACCCCTGCGGATATAGCTGCCCTGGCCGCCGGCGCCAATCCCACTTTCTTTGTGATTACCCGCTACTTGCCCCGGTCCTAATTCTATTAAACTTTTTGGCAATTTCCCTGTAAAGGTTAGATCCTTCGCTTTTAGCCATGCATCCCGGTTTTTGCAGAAGGACTTGGGCAAATAGGAATCTTAGCCCCTTATAAATAGCATTATCATAACAAAAAAGCAATTATTGCTTTTCAAGCTTCAATCCTTCCATATTGAGCAATCTCCGTTTCACGGACAGCCCGCCGCCGAACCCTCCCAACGAACCGTCATGACTGACTACCCTGTGACAGGGTATGACCAGTAATATTCTATTGGAGCCCATGGCCCCGCCCACAGCCCTGGCTGCCCTGGGATTTCCCGCCAGTGCGGCAACCTCTCCGTAGCTTCTCACCTCACCCCAGGGTATATCTTTAACCACGGAAAGAGCTTTTTTTCTGAAGGGCGAGTATAAACTTAAATCCACTGGCAAGGTAAATACGGTGGGCTCTCCAGAAAAATACCTCTCCAGTTCGGTTTTTATTTTTTCTGCAAAATCACTTTTCGACCCCGCCTCCCTAATGTTGACTGACCACCTGGAGGAAACCTCCAGCAATTCTAAATCCAGCTTTTCGCAGGCAAGGGACAGTGTTTCTTCGGGCAGGGTCAACACCACCAGGCCGTTGTCCGACCATGCCGCGCCGGCATACCCGGCACTGGTCTGAACACATCCCTTTTCCAGTATTAAAATAACTACCACCTTCTTATTGTTACACGCTGAATAATTCCGTGGAAAGGTATCTTTCCCCGCTGTCGGGCAAAAGCACGACAATCATTTTTCCCCTGTTTTCATCCTTGCGAGCTAACTGCAGGGCGGCAAAGGCCGCCGCTCCAGAAGAAATGCCCACCAGCAGCCCCTCCTCCCGGGCCAGTCTGCGGGCGGCATCCATGGCATCGGCGCCGTCCACTGTTACCACTTCATCCAGTAGCTCCCGTTTTAAAATAGTGGGTACAAAACCGGCTCCTATACCCTGGATGGGATGCGGGTGGGGTTCCCCGCCGGACAGCACCGGTGAGGCGGCCGGCTCCACAGCCACTATTTTCACTTCCGGCTTCTTCTCCTTCAAAAATTTCCCCACACCGGTTACTGTCCCTCCAGTTCCCACCCCGGCTACAAAAATATCGACTTTTCCGCCGGTATCCCTCCATATTTCCGGACCCGTGGTAAGGTAGTGCATCTCCGGATTGGCAGGATTGACAAACTGCCCGGGTATGAAAGCCCCGGGGTATTTCCCGGCCAGTTCTTCGGCTTTTTGAATAGCCCCTTTCATCCCGCCAGACCCCGGGGTCAGTACCACCTCGGCTCCGTAAGCCTTCAGCAAGGTCCTTCTCTCCACGCTCATAGTTTCGGGCATGGTAAGTATTATCCGGTAGCCCCTGGCAGCACATACCATGGCCAGGCCAATACCGGTGTTGCCGCTGGTAGACTCAATCACAACCGTGTTTTTGTTTACCATTCCCTGCTCTTCAGCCCTGAGTATCAGGTTGATAGCAATCCTGTCTTTAATGCTGCCGCCCGGATTGAAGTATTCCAGTTTGGCGACCACAGTAGCAGGACTCTTGCCGATAAAACTATTCAGCCTGAGCAAGGGGGTCATACCTATCAAATCGGTTATGGTATCTGATATTTTCAATGCTTCAACCTCTTTTTTTATAAATTATGCAAATGCTAAGATATCCTGTCCAGCTGCAACCCGATCTCAGTATTCCACTTAAGTTGGGGACATTCCTTCGTGAATTTGATTATATGTAAGGAATTTAGACAATCAAGAAGGTGTGTCCCCTGACCTTAAAAGAGAGTCAAGAGAGCAATCATAATATACATTTTACTTGATGCTGAACCGAAAAGAATTTATACATCCCATTATTCTGATCGTATCCTCCATGCTTTTCGGCTTATTTTTCCTGGCCCGCTGACTCTAGTGACCTGAACTATTTGGCTTTACATGTTCCTCACTTAAACATTCTGCGATAAAAGTACGATTGATGGTAAAAGGCCCCTGCCGGTGGCAGGGGCCTTTCTATAGGAGGATTTTATTTTGTTATTACATCATGCCGCCCATACCACCCATGCCACCCATGCCGCCCATGCCGCCCATGCCGCCCATGGGATCTTTATCCCTCTCAGGCTTCTCGGCGACCAGGGTTTCGGTGGTAAGAATCATGGCCGAAATACTGGCTGCGTTCTGCAATGCAGAGCGGGTCACTTTGGCCGGGTCAACGATACCGGCGTTAATCATGTTGGAATATTCCCCTGTCAGGGCATTAAAGCCCACTCCGGACTCGGCGTTGCGAACTTTTTCCACCACCACGGAGCCTTCCATGCCAGCGTTGTTGGCAATCTGACGCAGGGGCTCTTCCAATGCCCGGCGGATGATATCCACCCCTGTTTTTTCGTCCGGGTTGTCAGCTTTGACATCGTCCAGGGAGTTGACGGCCTGCACGTAAGCCACACCGCCGCCTGATACGATGCCTTCTTCCACGGCGGCCCTGGTGGCGTTCAGGGCGTCCTCAATGCGAAGCTTCTTCTCTTTCAGCTCGGTCTCGGTGGCCGCGCCCACCTGAATCACCGCTACACCGCCGGCCAGTTTGGCCAGGCGCTCCTGCAGCTTTTCGCGGTCAAAATCGGAAGTGGTATCTTCAATCTGCTTTTTAATTTGCCCAACCCGGGCGGTAATTTTGTCCTGGGTGCCAGCGCCACCCACGATGATGGTTTCTTCTTTCCTTACCCGCACTTTGGAAGCTGTTCCCAGCATATCCAGAGTAGCTTTGTCCAGTTTTAGTCCCAGTTCTTCAGTAATCACAGTACCACCGGTAAGAATGGAGATATCCTCCAGCATGGCCTTGCGGCGGTCACCGAAGCCGGGGGCTTTAACCGCCACGCACTGGAAGGTACCGCGCAGTTTGTTCAATACCAGGGTGGCCAGAGCTTCCCCTTCAACATCCTCGGCAATAATCAGCAAAGGTTTGCCGGACTGCACAACCTTCTCCAGCACAGGCAGCAGATCGGCCACGGAAGACACTTTTTTATCAGTGATAAGTATGAATGGATCGCTGAGAGTAGCCTCCATTTTGTCAGTGTCGGTGACCATGTACGCTGAAACGTAACCCCGGTCAAAGTTCATGCCTTCCACTACTTCCAGGGTAGTTCCGATACCCTTGGATTCCTCTACGGTGATTACGCCGTCTTTACCCACTTTTTCCATGGCATCCGCGATAAGGTCGCCAATGGAAGCATCGTTGGCGGAAATGGAAGCTACCTGGGATATGGCGGCTTTGCTCTCCACATTCTTGGCCGCGCCCTTGATGGCGTCCACTGCCTTCTCCACGGCTTTTTCAATACCCTTTTTGATAATCATGGGGTTGGCGCCGGCAGCAACGTTTTTCAGGCCTTCCCGCACAATGGCCTGGGCCAGCACGGTGGCAGTGGTGGTACCATCTCCGGCCACGTCGTTGGTTTTAGTTGCCACTTCTTTGACCAGTTGGGCGCCCATGTTTTCAAATGGGTCGGTCAGTTCAATTTCCCTGGCGATGGTCACACCGTCATTAGTAATCATCGGTGAACCGAATTTTTTCTCCAGCACAACATTGCGACCCTTGGGGCCAAGGGTTACTTTAACGGCTTCGGCCAGGGCGTTTACGCCTCTTTCCAGGGCGCGCCGGGCATCTTCGCGAAAAATAATCTCTTTACCAGCCAATTTTATTTACCTCCTTATATGTAGGGTTTAACCAGAATATTCTTTACTCAATTACGCCCAGGACGTCGGCTTCACGCAGAATAAGATATTCCACTTCGTTAATTTTAACTTCATTGCCGGCATACTTGGAAAAAAGCACTTTGTCGCCAACTTTCAAATCAATGGCAACCTTGGAGCCGTTGTCCAGCAAACGACCGGATCCTACGGCCACAACTTCGCCCTCCTGGGGCTTTTCTTTGGCGGTGTCCGGTAATACGATACCGCTTTTGGTAACTTCTTCACTGGGCAGAGGCTTAACAACTACCCGCTCGCCTAATGGTCTAATCACAAGGGACCCTCCTTTTAGTATTTATTATTATTATTAACTTTCTTGTTAGCACTCATTCATGGCGAGTGCTAACACTCAAATAATATAATATAGAACGGTAAAATCAAAAGCAAACATCTACACATGAAAAAATAACCCGTTTTGGACCGTTTTTATAAATGAGGGATGTTTATCTTTTAATTTCTCCTTCTATATCATGCTGGCATCATTCTACAATATTCATCTTCTAACAATATTTTCTCCAGGGGGAAAATTTTTATACTATTTTTTTCTGCAGCTGCCGTAAAATTACCGGAATTGTTATATGTTTCCACATTCCCCTCCCCTGCCCGTCAATATTTCCAGGGCATGGGGCAGGACGGGCATGATTACCTCCAGGCATTCACGTACCGCCTTAGGGCTGCCTGGCATGTTAATAATCAATGTTTTGTGCCTGATGCCGGCTACAGCCCGGCTGAGCATGGCCCTGGAAGTCTTTTTCAAACTTTCCAGCCTCATGGCCTCAGGTATGCCCGGCACCGTCCTCTCCACCACGGCCAGGGTGGCCTCCGGGGTGTTATCCCGGGGGGAGAAACCCGTTCCACCGGTGGTCAGCACCAGTTCCACCACACCGTGGTCGGCCAGATCAATCAATGTTTGGCTGATGGTATCCAGGTCATCCGGAATAATTTTATATGCCACCACATCAAAATTAATTCCAGCCAGCATATCTTTAATCACACCTGCGCTTTGGTCAATTCTCTCGCCCCTGGCGCCTTTGTCGCTGGCAGTAACCACCGCAACCCTGTACATAAGGCTCCTCCTTCTGAGGTGTGTCCCCTTTCATCTGTTCAGCTTTCCCACATTATTTTGCTGCAGTCCCGGAGATCGTAACCGCCCAGGGAGAGCACCTCTTCCCGGAATTCCGGCATTTTCAACACCTCCAACAGCCTGGTGACATATGGCGTATCCCAGTACTCCCGGGGAATACAAAGGTCGTAGCGCTCCTCCACCACACTAACGAAATCCAGCCCCAGGGCCTTCGCCGCGGCCCGGATGCCCATGCCTGCGTCCGCTGAACCGCTGGCCACAGCCGCAGCCACCGCCATGTGGGTATACTCCTCCCGCTGATAGCCATTAATGATTGAGGGTACGATACCCGCTTCTTTTAATTTGAAGTCCAGCAGTATTCTGGTGCCGGCCCCCCGCTGGCGGTTGATATAGCTCATATCCGGCCTGGCCAAATCCCCCACGCCAGTTATACCTTTGGGATTTCCTTCAGCCACGATTAAGCCCTGCTCCCGGTAAACCAGGTTCAAAAGCACTATCCCCCGGTCAGGTAACAATCTTTTTATGTAGGAAACGTTGTAATCCCCCGTCTCCTCGTCCAGCAGGTGGGTGCCGGCACAGTGGGCCTCTCCCCGCTTAAGGGCAGACAAACCGCCCAGGCTACCCACATGGGCGGAAGAGAGGCTGGCCTCTGGATGTATTTTACGCAAATAATTGGCCAGCACGTCCAGGGCAATGTCATGACTGCCGATAACGACAGTGGTTTCACGTATCTCTTCAATGGATCTCATTAATTCCACCGGTGCCGTAGCACCGGCGTTATACCCTTCGGACAGCCTGGGAACCCTCAGCATCCCATCCGCCCGGATCATGGACATGATCACTCCCGCTCCCCGGGATATGGGCGTGGCTATGATCTTTTCCCCCACCCGCCCCAACTTCACCCGGACAAATTCCTCAACCCCCATGGGCGATACAATTTTGCGGGACATGAAACAGTCCACCCTGGGCCGGACCGGCGGAACCGAGCCAAGCTTTCTGTATACTACTGGCCGTACGAACAGATCCATTCCCAACACAGCTGAAACCGGGTAACCCGGCACACCCACCACCGGTTTTCCGTCCACCAATCCGAGAATTACCGGCTTGCCGGGCTTTATGGCCACACCGTGGGTATATACCTCGCCCATTTCGGCGATCAGTGCAGCGGTATAGTCCTCCCGGCCGGCGGAGGAACCGGCGTTGATCAACACAACATCCGCCCCGGCCAGGGCGCTTTTCAGCCGTTCCCTGAGCAGATTGTAGTCGTCCACGGTTATTTCATAGCGAATGGGCATACCTCCCCATTCCTCCACCAGCGCCCCGAATACCCTGGTGTTATACTCAATGATATCGCCTTCCTTAAGCCCGGCGCCTGGCTGCACCAGCTCGCTGCCGGTGGGCAACAGGGCCACCCTGGGCCGGGGATAAACATATATTTCCGTTACTCCGCCCGCCAGTATGCCTCCCAGGTCCACCGGGCGCAGCCTGTGATTGCCGGGCAGGATCATTTCCGTGGCCACCACATCCTCACCGATAACCCTGATATGCTGCCAGGGAGAGGCGGCGGCAATTATTTCAAATTCTTCTTCGGCCACAAAATGTATATCCTCGATCATAATCACTGCATCACAGCCCGGAGGCAGGGGGTCGCCGGTATCCACCATGTGTACAAACTCACCCAAGGTTAATTTTTTAGGGGAGGTTTCTGAAGCGCCAAATGTGTCCATAGATCTGACGGCCACTCCGTCCATGGCTGAAGCGTTATAATGGGGAGAGGAAACCCTGGCGTACACAGGCGCAGCAGTTATCCTGCCGGAGGCCTTCTCCACCTCCACCAGCTCCGGCCTGCCCGGATTCATTGCCCCGGCCCGCTGCAGCAATTCCATATAACCGGTTTGGGCCTCCTCCAGGGGCCGGTCAGATAAATATACATCCCTTTTCATTGAGGGGTCACTCCTTGCGTGTTGAATTAGAAGGGTTTAACCCATACATATTCCCCGGCTTCGACGCCTTCCATTCCGGTGGGAATATGTGCCAGCCCACCGGCCTTGACCATGGTGGAAATAAGCCCTGATTTCCCCAGCACCGGTTCGGCGATTAGCTCACCTGCCAACTCTTTCAGAGTTATCCGTATATAATCATCCCTCCCGGCTGCAGAGCGAATATTTCTGTTTATTCTGGCCCGCAGCGGAAACTCCAGGCGTCTCTCCACATCGCTGGACGGGTACCTCCCCACCCTGAGTAACGGCTCCACCAACAGCGCAAAGACCACCATGGCGGAAACCGGGTGGCCGGGCAGGCCGAAAACAGGCTTACCACCCAACACCGCACCAATGGTAGGCTTGCCTGGTTTTATGGATATGCCATGAAACAGCACCCCCGGCTCGCCCATGGACTCAATTACCTGTAGGGACACATCCCTGGTGCCCACCGAACTGCCACCGGAAAGCAAAACCATCTCGGAAGATGCTATAGCCTTTTCCATGGCCTCTTTCAAGGCAGTAAAATCATCCCTGACCACACCTGCCAGCACCGGAGAAGCCCCGCACTGCCTGGTCAGCCCATACAGGGCGTAAGAGTTTATATCCCTCACCTGGCCCGGGCCGGGCGTCTGATCCGGCGCCACCACCTCGTCACCGGTGGAAATTATGGTCACCCTGAAAGGCTCCTCAACCTCCAGGGTATGCACCCCCACCGCCGCCAACAGTCCCATGTCCTGGGGCCGGATGATTTGACCGTTGCTCAGTACCATACCTCCAGCCGCTACATCCTCTCCCCGGCGCACAATGTTTTCTCCGGGCGCCACCGGCCTGGTCACGCCGATGGTCCTATCATCCAGTTCTTCGGTATGCTCCACCATAACCACCGCATCCGCCCCCGAAGGCAGCATCCCCCCCGTGGGTATGCGCCAGATCCGTCCAAGGGCGATGGGCCCGGCTACTTCCCGGCCCATAAAAATTTCTCCCTCCACGTCCAGATAGGCGGGCAGACCCTCCGAGGCACCGAAGGTATCCCGGGCCAGCACCGCGAAACCGTCCATGGTGGATCGATCAAACCCCGGCACATCCTCCGGTGCCGATACATCCGCGGCAATCCTCCTGCCCAGGGTTTCCGTAATGGAGACTTGCTTTTTCACGCCACACACGTTCAAATGCCGGGCCAGCATTTCCCGGGCATCATCCACAGTCACGGCTTTAAACAATTCAGCCATTCATTTCCCCCACAATTCCTTAGAAACAGCCCAACTCGCAGGCTTTTATTTTTATCTTCAACTGATCACAGGCTGCCCCCACCCTGGCGGGAGAAACACCCAGTTCATCGGCCAGCTTCCTGGCCTGGGTACACGTCAGCCTGCCTTCCCTGGCAGCCGCCTGGACCGCCTCTATAATCATTTTTTCCGTTTTCACAACGTTTCACCCCCGTTATTAATGACCAGGCTGCAGCAGCTGTAAATGTCCTCAGCTGCAAAACAACTGTTGATTTCCAGTAATTACAGATGTTTCGCCGGGAAGAATTATTATCCTGCTGTAATATCTATAATAAATATTCTTGCCGTTTAATGTAGTATAATTGAATAGAGGTACTTATAATCACATAGTTGGAAGATCAATCCTAACCCGAAGCCTACTCCGGAAATCATGTCCAACAGTTCCGGGTCTTCGTCAAAAGAAAACATTCGCTCCTTAACCTCTTCATCCAGTCTTATAAAACTAGAACTCATTTACAAACTGCTGAGATAATTCTTTCCGTATTTTTTCGTATTCATCACGATTTGCAACCTGGCCAGCCTCTAGCAACTGCTTATATAGCCGGTAATCATATATTGCCTGTTTTAAAGCTCGGATTCCAAGTAAAGAACAGTGTTTTTTTTGTTCTGGCAGGCCACATAAAAATTCCACTACCTCATCATCTGTTAACTTAAGGGCTTCAGCGCATAATTTTCCCCTGACCAGCTCAGTAACAGCACTGGAAGTTGCCACAGCTCCTGCACAACCATAAACTCTAAATTTAATATCTTTTATTAACTCATCCTCTACTAAAATAGTAATCTCACAAACGTCACCACATTCAACCTCACAAATTTTACCCCGTCCATTAAAGTTTTTTACAATGCCTACATTTCTTGGGTTAGCGAAATGCTCAAGAGCTTTTTCACTGTATGCAATACTAGCATTGTTAATTTGTTCATCATTCATATGTAGTACGCCTCCCTAGATCCTGACTACCATGGTCATATTTGACATATGTTCATTTCATATTATACCATTCCATTTTACGGAGTAAAACCCCCTGAAACCACTAAATTTCAGGGGGTTTGTCATTAATCTGGGGGCCGTATACTAAACGGCCCTGAAATGTATCGGCTATCAGTCATTACCTTCGTTTTTGAATTTCAATTCATCCTTGTTTTTTTCCTCACCCTCCAGGTCTTTAATCCTCTTTTCCAGCATTAACAACTGCTCTTTCAAGGCCCTGGCTTCATTAATCAGAGACAATTTCTCATTATCAATATCGGGCTGGTAATTGCCCTTTTGGTAGCCAGGCGCCGGTGTTTGCGGAAGATTATATGCCTGGTTCCAGCCAAAGCCACTGTAACACCTTCTGCGTCCGAATCCCTGTCCCCTTTGCCAACCGGCCCCTGGTCCCGCCGCCATATAGCCCGGAGCTCCATATCCTGCACAAAAACCTGCCGCTCTGCCCGTACGCGGGCCGTAACCAAAGGGACCCGTTCTGTCTCCTCTTGGCATATAAAACACCTCCAAATTAAATAAAAGGTAAGGGGACACACCTTCTGATTTTGCCTTAATAGTTTACTTCTTGACAATTTCGAGAAGGAATGTCCCCAATTAATACTAAACCTGAATAGCTCAATAACTTCACCCTTTATTTACCGTTTGCTCCAGCGCCTCCCTGGCGTCTGCCCGGCCCTCTACCCGTACATGCGCCCAAGCCAAGCCTTAGAGATTGCCCTATCCTGCGCACAAACCCCTGGCCAGTATTCTCCCTGTCACCCGGCATACCATTTACCCCCATACATTTACCCATTCCGCGGCCGGTCATTTTACCTGAACCGGCTGGACCTGTTCCGTCAAAACGTGGCATCACAACACCCCCCTTCCCTTTTCAACATTTTCACGAAGGAACTTCCCCAAACTCGTGTACAAGTCAAGTTACCTGCCCCTGCGCCTTCTCCTTCCCCTGCCATGTCCCTGACATCCCGGCTGGCCCCAGCCAGAGCCGTAAACCTCCTTTTCTACCCCTTCCAATCCACATGACGGACAATGAGTTATTTTTTCGTCGGGCTCGCCAAAATCTTCCCATTCATAACCGCACAGCCTGCATGACCAGCGATTGATAACCTCATAGTTGCCGCCCTCAATACGAAGGGGCTTTCCTTCCACCACAACACTGGTAAGTTTAAGCCTTGCCGAGGTTAAAATCCTCTGAAAAGTGCTTTGGGTCAGATTCATATAGCGGGCGCAATCATTCTGATCCAGCCCCATATAATCCTTTAGCCTTAAGGCTTCCCACTCATCTAGCCCAAGCCTGATTACATCTGCCTCCAACGCGCTAGCTCCGGTAGGGTTAAAATATGTTATTGACGGTATTAAACCAACTCGGCGAGTTTTTGGCGGTCTGGGCAACTGATTTAATCACTCCTCATATTCTTAAGCTGTCATTTATTATCCAATAATATAATGAATCATTATGAATATATACCCATAACTACCTTACCACATGTTATGAGCCTATGTCAACAATAAACAAAAAAAGATAAGGCATCCTAAAAGACATGCCTTATCTTTTTTAAATTTTTTCAGTACTTTTTTAATGATCGCATGGATTTGCCCCGGTACTCAAAGACCCGGAAATATAAGTCTCGACGATCTCTTCAGGACTGCCGGCAGAAGGGCTTGCGCCCACAATGACCTTTATTCCCCTCTGGTTGAAAAGGTCCTGCGCACGCGCGCCCATACCTCCGGCTATTACTACGCTGACTCCCTGTTCGCCTAAAATTTTGGGAAGTAAGCCCGGTTCATGAGGCGGAGCGGTCATTGTTTCCATTTTTTTAACCTCTTTGGTGCCGGGGTCTACATCAAAAAACTGAAAGCTTTCACAGTGCCCGAAATGTGTACAAAGTTGTCCTCCTACAACCGGCATGGCAATTTTCATTTTTGATCTTCCTTTCTATTGTATTAAAAACATTATAATTTACCTCGGCAGCAGCCATGGCCAGGTTGGTAGAAACGATGGTTTTGCCCGTTCCTCCCTTACCACTGGCAATGGCTATGTTTAGTGTATTTACATCCAATGACCTTCCACATCTGCCTCCCCGGCCTCTTCCAGTAATCCGCCATTTAATTTTTCCAGAGCCTCCGACACTGTACCATCCGCCCCGCTAAATATTTTTATTCCGGCGACTTTTAGTGTTTTATATGCTTTTGGCCCGCATTGGCCGGTAATTACTGCTTCCACACCGTAATGAGTCACATTTTGTGCTGCCTGAATGCCCGCGCCCTGTGCTGCGGATAAATTAATTTCATTGCTGTAAGCGTTGTGTTCCCCATTCCCTGTGTCCACCACCACAAACCAACTGCATCGGCCAAACCTCGGCTCCATCATTGAGTCAAGAGTCTGCCCCCGGGAACTTATTGCAACCTTCATGGTCTCACTCCTTTCTAAGGTAAGGGGACACACCTTCTTGGGCTGGATAAATTCCTTACCTTTTAATAAAATCGGGAAGGAATGTCCCCTATTTAAAAACAATGTTATATGCATATTTTCATTAAAATTATAACTATTATATGAACATATGTCAATTATATTATTCCATATAAAGCATAGTTTATTTGGTAAAGGACACAAAAAAACCAACCATATTTCATGTTGGTTTTACTATTTGGAATAATTATGAATAGACTGATCGCTGCAGAGAAGGTATGGCCGACCTTCTCAGGCCGTAGCAACAGACTTATCCACGAGAATAATAGTTATTCCCTAATACGCTGTGATTGTTTAGCATAGTCCCGGGAAAAACATTTTTCAATACATAAAACTTATTTTTTTTGAAAAAATACCTCTGAAAATATTATAATAATTTAAGGAGGTATTTTTTATGCCCTATGTACATTGCACAGTAAACAGCTGTTCTTATTGGCAGAACGGAAATCTCTGCAATGCTGACAACATAGTGATTCAAAATGACCAGGAGGGGGGCTTCCCGCCCAACGCCCAGCTCAGCAACCTCAAAGCCACTCCTGCCGGCAACATGGACGACACCTGCTGCCAGACTTTCAAAAACGCGAGAAACAAATAAACAAAAGAGGTCCCGGGAGTACATACGGGACCTCTTTTGTTTATTTATAACCCGCATAAACTCCAGCACCCGCAGCACCAGTGTATATATTTAGAGTTTTACAACTAAATCTTTTCAGCAATTTTATCCCACCTGCCCATTTATTTTACAGAAATAGCTGCTTCTCACCGCCGGGCTTTAATATTCCGCTGACTTGCAGAATATACATTTATTAACTGCCTGACATATTTAAACATACAGTAATATTAAAAATATATACCCGGGGAAGGGGTTGAAGAATTTGGGCATACTCAGCGAAAAAGATATGTACTTGAGAGCAGCCGAGAGGGCCTTCTATAGAAATCCTTTTTCAGACCTGCTGATCATATCTTTCTCCGCGCTGAACAGTGATGATGACCGCTGGAAAGGCCTGCAACTTCCGGTGCTGCTGGTGCCGGATAACGGAGACGTACCGGGGGCAACCAGGCGGGAAATAGCCAGAAGAAAAAGAGTGAATCTATTTGTATGGGGTCACCCGGACGCAATTACAGATGCAATTCTTGATGAACTGGCAACTATGACCAGAGGAAAGGTGTACCGTATCCTGGCTCACGAAATAAAAAAGGAAGAAACAGACGCAGAAGAATATTTAAGCACGACAGAGATAAGCGAGAATTTACCTGCACCGGAAGAAGAGAAGGCCAGTGACAGCGCTGCAGAAGCTCAAGAGACTGCCGTGCTGGATACCGCCACCAGCCCCGAAGATAATTATCAAGGGGAAACAGAAACTACAATCCCTCCCGAATATATGACCGAAGCAAGCCCTGAAATTAACGGAACCGCAAATACCCAGGCACCTGTAGAAGAGGGCGCTGCCACCGGAAATGATGATATCTTAGCGGCTTCTGAAGAGGGTTTCCCAGTTCCGGAAGAGTTAATCAACGCCTTAATGGCGAGCCTGCCACAAGAAGTAATTACACAAGTAGAAGTAACACTGGAAGAAGCGGCCCAGGAAGAGGCAACCGATAAAGAAGTTACACAGGAGGTAGCGGTGCAGGAAGAGGAACCCCCGGAAGAAGACTTCCCTGAGGAAACACAGGTAGAAAACGAAGAGCTTATGGAAGAGCAGGCATCGGGAACAGATGCGCCCCGGGAAGAAACTCCGCCGGATGATCCGGCTGACGAGATCACAGCAGAAGATGAAAACGCCTGGGAAACCGCTAAAGAAGAGGATACCGCCGTGAAAAATATTATCGTTTGGCGCTTCCCTAAATAACACCGCCAACAAGACTCCCTGCCTACTCGCAGGGAGTCTTGTACTGAACGAGCTGGTTTGGCACAGTTTACCATTGTCAACCGGTGCAAATAACAGCAGGATTATGAATTTCCGGCCTTCTTTTTCCCCGCCAGCCTGGCCACACCGTACATCACTCCGAAGGTGAATAGAGTACCGGCAATACCGGCAACGGCAGTGGCCACGGATTCATTTTTGATACCCGGGAAAATATAGTCCGGTATCGGCGAGGTAACGTTAGGCTTACCCTCACTTTTCTCTAAAAAGCCTTTATCCTCCGCCACCCTTTCCAGTCCGTCCGGGTGGGATGAAGCAAAGGGAGACAGCAAAGCTGCCACGATAAGGGCCAAAAGCAATACCTTATATTTACCCTTCATTCCTTCACCTCCGCTCGCATATTGTTCCTTGTATCTACGAAGCCGAGTCTTTCCACAAAATTAACCACCACTACAGTAATCAGCCCTTCCCCTATACCAATGACAGCATGCCAGCCGGCCATGGGTACAAAAATTTGAGCAAATGATAAATGTATCTGGTTGGAAACACTCAGTTCAAGAGTGGCCATCATTGAAGCGGCAAAAACCGAGGCCCAGGATGCCAGGAAGACAGAAATATTCCTTCCGGCCTTACTCTTTGCAATGCCGGAAAAAATCTTATATACAATAAAGGCCGTCAATACTCCCACCACCGCCATATTGAATACATTGGCGCCCAGGGCTGTCAGCCCGCCGTCCTGAAAGGCCAGGCACTGGATAAACAAAACCGTGGACAATATCAGGCAGGCGCTCCAGGAACCCAGCAGTATGGCAGCCAGGGCGGCTCCCAGAAGATGGCCGGAAGTACCCAAGTACCCACGCCCACCGGAAAATTCACCATCTGGGCAGCGAAAATAAATGCAGCCATGATCCCCAGTTTGGGAACCTGCCTTTCATCCAGTTCCTCCCTGGATTTGGACACACTGTAACCTATGGCACCCGTACTTAAGGCCGCAGCTGTTACCCAGATTTTAGCATCCAAAAAACCGTCAGGAATGTGCAAGTTACCAAGCCCCCTAAAATTTTTCACAATTAAAAACAGTATTGATACAAAAATAAAAACCACAAAGATATATCCGCTTCATACGGAAAAATACCTTCGTGGTATTTGTCGCGAAAAATAATGACAATGTTACTGGGCGACTCCAATCGCCCACTATTGAAAATATTATAGCAGCACGGGTTTTAAAATACAACCGTTTTGTTAATATCACTTACCAGAGTACCCCGTATATTATCCTGCAGGGTTATAAAAAAGTAATTCTGGTAAAAATATTTATTATATTTTATATTTGTGAAGGAAAATACAAACTGGGGACGAATATATTTATGCAAAATAAAAAGAAAGCGGGAGGTGTCAAAGTCATGCCAGACACAAAAAAAGTCCGTGAGCTAATGCTACCCATCTCCGAATACCCCGTAGTATATGAAGATGACACTCTAAAAGACGCCATTAAAAAAATGAAGTCCATTCTGGCAGAGGGAAAAGAACACCGTTCAATGATGGTTTTCAGCAGGACCAAAAAAGTCTGTAACGAAGAGCAACTGGTTGCCATATTAACTGTGCGGGATATCCTCAACACCATTAAAAGAAACCGAATGCTTTACGATAACACGGAACTGTTTACCCTATCCTGGGCTTTCTTTTACCACAAGACACCGCTGGAGCAGTATACAGTGACCAAGGTTGGGCAATCTGCACGGCCCCTGGTAAAAGCCTTTTTGCAGGGAGATGATGATGTAACCAGGGCTATAGAATTAATGATGACACAAAATGTTAATATCATACCTGTATTTGAGGATAAGAAGGCTATAGGCATTATTCGGGCGCTGGACATCCTGGATTATATCGGCGAAATGTTGTGAAAACACCCACCAACCTGTCAAACTTAATCCGTTCGCATAAAACCCCGGGGGCAACTAATGCCCCTGGTTTTTATTTACGGAGGAATTTAAAACCCGGTAGAGAATATATTTAGCTCATGAGCCAGGGCAAACGTATGGCATTTTATCAGGATAGGAAATAAATTATGGATAATGGTAGAATAAAGTGCCTGGGGCTGGCCTGCAGCCCCAGGCTTAACGGCAACACCTCCATATTGCTGGAAAAGGTCATGGAAGGTGCGGCAGCAGCCGGAGCCGCCACGGAAGTAGTGAGGCTAGTAGATTTCAGTGTTGCACCATGCCGGGCCTGCGATGGGTGCTTTACAAACGGCAAATGCGTGGTAAAGGACGGCGCAGCTGATATTTTTACCAAAATACTGGAGGCCGACCGCATCATCATGGCCGCCCCTATCTTCTCCATGGGCATGAACGCCCAGGCCAAAGCCCTGGTTGACCGCAGCCAGCAGTTCTGGGCCACCCGCTATGTTTTAAAGGAACCGGTTATTCAGGACAGCCATCTGCGTCCACCCCGCCGGGGCATCTACATCTCCGCAGCCGGCACCAATTTACCCGGGGTTTTTGACGGCGCACTGAGGACAGCCCGTTATTTTTTTAAAATGCTTGATATTCAATGGGATAGCAGCTATTGCTTTCCCCTGACGGATAAGACAGGAGTTATTAACAGTAATACGGAAGCCCTGGAGACGGTTTTTCAGGCCGGAACGCTGCTGACCTCCGGAGGTTCAAATGCATCTTAACCTTAAAACAACTTCGGTTTACTGCTTCTGTTGATTTATAATAAAATATTACTGCAGGGCAGCAGAGTCGAAAGGAGTGCCGCATTTGAAAATTCATTATTTACAGCACGTTCCCTTCGAGGGTATTGCGTATATAGAAAACTGGATAAAGGTAAACGAGAACGAAGTGGCGGGAACGAAACTCTTTGCCGGTGAAATCCCGGTGGCGGATATGGAGTTTGACATGCTGGTCGTCATGGGCGGCCCCATGAATATTTATGAAGAGGATAAATACCCCTGGCTGGCTAAAGAGAAAAGATATATCGAAAAAGCTATAGCGGCCAAAAAATCTGTATTGGGCATCTGCCTGGGGGCGCAGCTCATTGCCGATGTGCTGGGGGCCAGGGTCTATAACAATTCCCACCGGGAAATAGGCTGGCATCCCGTCTACCTGACCCCGGAGGCAAAAAACACCGCTGTTTTTAATGACCTGCCCGAAAAATTTACTGCATTCCACTGGCACGGCGACACCTTCGACATCCCTTCCGGGGCGGTGCGAACCGCGGCAAGTAAGGCCTGCCCCAACCAGGCCTTTGAATATGAAAAGAGGGTCATCGGGCTGCAGTTTCACCTGGAAAGTTCAGCCGGCAGCATTGCTGCACTGATCCGGAACTGTGGCGACGAAATAGTCGAAGGCAGCTATATTCAGGCCCGGGAAGAAATCACGGCAGGATTAAAACATATCGAAGAGCTAAACAGTATGATGGACTCTTTGCTGAACCGCCTGGCGGGGATGACCTAGCCCAATTATTGGGCCAAAGAACGCTGCCTCAATTTATCCGTATCTTTCAACGGCGGCCACTTAAATATACGGGCCATTTTTGAGTAAATCCATTTTGATTCCTTGGTAAGCAACGGTCCTATGATTGCCAATATCAGAACATAAAGAGCGGCAAAGGGTTGCAGTATCGGCAATAATCCTCCGGCTTTAGCCAGGTTTGCCAAAATAATCGAAAACTCGCCCCTGGATATGATTGTTAGTCCAACATTGGTGGAAGCCCTATGGGAATATCCGGATTTTCGGCCTGCCAACAAACCTGAAATAAAGTTACCTGCTATTGTTATTCCAACAGCACCAAGAGCAGGCCAGAAAGCCCCGGTGAGGGCAAGAGGATCAATACTCAATCCAAAGCTAAAGAAAAATAGTGCTCCAAAAAAATCCCTAAAGGGTACCACCAGAACTTCACGCAGAGGCCATCCCCACAATAACGGAAAAGCTATTCCCAGTGTAAAATTGATTACCATGTATATAGTTCCACCAATGAATATAGAACGCCCTGCTTTTATTAATCTGCCAACAGAAAACTCCAACCCCAGATAAAATAGTAAAAAGAGCACACCTAAACGCCCCATGAAATTAATTAATGGGGCACTTTCTATGAAACGGAAATCAAACATTCCAATGTGTGGCGCGTGAGGTCCGACAGCCATACCAGCTATAATTAATATCGGCACGATAGAAAAACGTAAACGGGAAGCCAATAATCCAGCCGCAGCAATAATTCCAAGAGCAAGTCCAACTTCAAAAAGAAGATGTTCACCCATAAACACTATATACTCCCATTTTGGATCAGCTTTTTACATGCTTTAACTTGCTCTCTCCCGCCAAGAACAACAAGAGTCGCTCCTTCTTTGATTTCCTGCTCAGGTCCCGGATTTATTATTTTAGCCTGGCTGCGTTTAACTATTGCTATTATAGCCGCACCTGTTTTTTTGCGTATGCTCAGTTCACCGATTGTTTTTCCGGTTGCTTTAAACCCTGGCTCTACCTTGTACCATTCTATAACCATATCATCAAAAGCAACATCAACTGATTCTAAAGCCTTGGGCATGTATACCATTCCGCCCAGAAAAAAGAAAGTAGTCTCCTCAAATGCAAAACCTCCTTTCATCTACTTGCCACGCCTGGCAAATGCGCGGCCAACGTGCGCATACACCCGTGGTGCGGTTTTTTACCTGAACCTTCACCTGTTTAAGCTAGCCCCCGTAGACGTTTGTCCCGTCCTCTTCCACAACGTCAAAGGGCGTGGAAGCCTTGTAAACGCCGTCCAGGAAGATTTTTATTTCATAGTCTCCCGTAGGCCACTCTGCGGTAGATTGGGTAAAGCTGAAACCGATGTAACCGGAGCCGCTTTTCGGCATGATCAAATCTTCAGTGGTTAGACTGGCCTCACCGTGGTTGTATTCCAGCACGGCCTTGATATTTTGACCGTGCAAGGCGTTCTCCAGAAGCACGGAAGCGTTAATTACCGGGACACCGGCTTTTACCGGCACCTGCGACCTGTCCGTGGGTACGAAGATTTCCCTCCCGCCGGCGTCCGTCCGCCTTTCCAACAGAACCTGGGTGCTCTGGTCGATGTAGGGTCCCACCAGCGGCGGGTGGACTACTGTGCCGGACTCCGGCGCCGTTCCCGCGCCACTATCGATACTCACGGTTTGCGTCGCCTCGTCCCAGTCCACCCTGGTTCCCATGGCCTCGGCGATGAAGCGCACCGGCACCATGGTGCGGTTGTTGATAAGCTGCGGCGGCACGTCCGGGTTAATCAAATTACCGTCGACCAAGATGAGGATTTGCCCGGTGCCGTTGGGCGGCGGGACAGCTTTGTAATGCCCCGGCGAGGTTATCACCACCGTTTGGGTAGCTTCGTCCCAGTCTACCCGGCAGTCCAGGGCCTGGGCCACGAAACGCACCGGCACCATGGTGCGTCCGTTGATGATTTGCGGCGGCACGTCCGGGCGAATGAGAGATTTGTTGACCATTATGCTTATACCGCCACTGCCGGTGTAGGCTGGTGTTTCAGTACGTACCTGCTGCGCGGGCTGTTGCTGCGCCGGGTACTGCGTAACGGGTTGCTGTTGCACCGGAGGCGGTGCCGCAGGCTGTTGTTGCGCCATACCCAGGCGGAAACGGTACGCGCCCCCCAGGTTTCTCGTTTCTTCAACCTTCACGTAATACCGGCCAGTTTTTAAGGTAAGCTTTGCCGTCCTGACGTTATCAGTGCAACCTTCCGGCGGTACGTACATATACGGCGGCTGGCCGGCTATGAGTGTGGCGAAGGACTCCGCTCCCTGCGAAAGGATGTTGCCCCCGCTGTCGTAAACGTCGCCTCTCATGGCATTGCCACTCTGATCGCAGACGGCAAAGCGGGCTCCCAGATAGTCGTCGTCGCCGTATTCCACCTGCAGGTCCACGTCCGACTGCAGGGAAAAGGTGTAATAATCCACTTTGTCCCGGGCGCTTTCATTTTCAGTGTTATAGGCCAGGCGGCCGCTTTGCCATCCGCCGAAGGCAGCAGGCAGTGCCAGGGCTGGCGTATCGTTGGACTCGCTGTCTGCGGGCCAGCGGGACGGCCAGAAATTTACCTTGAATTTGTAGTCATATCCCTCGTCCCAGCCCCAGTTAGTCACGGTCAGCCGGTACCTCCCCGCAGCAAGGGTAAACACCACGCTGTTGGAAACTTTACCGTAATAATACTGGCCGGCTTTCACCGACAGCGGGCCGCCAAACCCGTTGTCGAATGGCCGGCTGTCAGAAGAAAAGCCGGTCCCCGACAAAAACTTGTGTTCTCCATAGGCCGGGCCGCTGTCGGCGCCTGTCACAGCCACAAGCACATCCATGTTTGAGCCGCCGAACCAGGCGTCCAACTGGACCAAGCCGTCCTGCGGGATGTCCAGGGTGTAATCCGCCAACTCCCCACCTTTGCTGAAAACACCACTGTACTCCTGGTTGAGATTTACCGCAGGCGGCGCATCAGCCAGAGCTGGCGCCGCCAGGACTGCTACCGCAAGCAGTGTGAACAGCAGTATTAAAAAAAGGCAAGGAACTTTGCGGGGCTGCTTTTTTTTGTCTTACATGATTTCACAAATATCACTCCTAGTTTTACAAACCATAATATAGTAGTCCCGCATGAAAAAAATCACCCTTTCGAGTGATTTTTTGTCGTATTGTATAAGAAAATATGCTTATCAATATTTTTGATATTGTTGCAGTTGTGACGTAGTATTTTATGGCAAGTTGGGGGATTGTTTTTGTGAGCATTCTAAATATTATACGCATTGATTTTTATTAAAAAACTGCCCCGGTATTTACCGGGGCAGTTTTAAAAGTAATCTTATGCTGTTTTCTCGACCTTAACGGCGCAGACTTTAAACTCCGGTATTTTGGCAATGCTGTCCCGGGCCGGGTTGGTAAGCCTGTTGATGGCTACCTCCGGGAAATGGAAGGAGGTAAACACCAGCCCCTCGGGTACCACATCGGTAATCCGGGCGCTTAGCTCCACACTACCCCGGCGGGAGGAAACCTTCACCTTATCCCCGTCGCAAATTACCAGCTTCGCGGCGTCGGCGGAGTTTATCTCCAGGTATTCGGTGCCGTAATACACTTCCAGTGCCCCGGTGCGCATGGTCATGGTGCCGGTATGGTAATGGAAGTGCCTCCGCCCGGTGCTGAGTACCAGCGGGTACTGCTCGTCCGGCATTTCCGCCGGCGCCACGTATTCAACGGGGTTGAATTTGCCCATACCCCGGGAGAATTTACCCACATGCAATACCGGCGTGCCGGGATGTTCCGGATTGGGGCAGGGCCACTGTATGCCCCCCTGCTCCAGCCGCTCGTAGGAAATGCCGCCGTAGGACGGGGTAAGGGACGCTATTTCTTTCATTATGTCAGCCGGAGAAGCATAATTCATGGGATAGCCCATGGCGGTGGCAACCTGGCATAAAATCTGCCAGTCCGGCCTGGCCTCGCCCACCGGCTCCACGGCCTTGCGCACCCTCTGCACCCGCCGCTCGGTATTGGAGAAGGTGCCGTCCTTTTCGGCAAAGCTGGCCGCCGGCAGCACCACGTCTGCCAGCTGGGCAGTTTCGGTGAGGAAAATGTCCTGCACCACTAAAAAGTCGAGCTTATCCAGAGCATGTACGACATGATTCGCATCCGGGTCGGATAACACCGGATTTTCGCCCATAATATACATGCCCTTAATGGTGCCGTGGGAGGCGCCCTCAAGCATTTCGCCCACGGTTATACCGGGTTTGGCCGGCAGGCTTTCCAATCCCCAGGCTGAGGCGAATCTGGCCCTGACATCATCCAGCCCCACACCCTGATAACCGGTAAGCACCGCCGGCAGTGCGCCCATATCGCAGGCTCCCTGCACATTGTTCTGGCCCCGCAGGGGGTTGACCCCGCTGTTGGGCTTGCCGATATGCCCGCAAAGCATGGACAAGTTGGCCACCGCAAACACATTATGGGTGCCGCAGATGTGCTGGGTGATACCCATGGTGTAGAGAATGGTAGCATTTTTCACCCTGGCGTAGCCCCGGGCAACTTCCCTCAGGCTAGCAGCAGCAATGCCGGTAATTCCCTCTACATATTCAGGGGTGTATTTCTCTACGGCTGCCTTAAAGGCCTCAAAATCCTCGGTTCTTTCCGCCACAAACTCCTTGTTGTATAAATCCTCGGCTATAATCACATTGGCCATGCCGTTTAGCAGGGCAATGTCGGAGCCAGATTTAATCTGTAGATGAACTTTCGCCAATTCGGCTACTTCAGTCTTCCGGGGGTCCGCCACCACCAGGGTGGAACCTCCCCTGACGGCCTTTTTCACCTGCAGCCCGATAATGGGGTGTGATTCCGTAGTGTTAGTGCCAATAGCAAATATAAAGTCGGCCCCGGCCACGTCCTGTATGGGATTTGTCATAGCCCCGCTTCCAAATGCAGTCGCCAGACCGGCGACAGTTGGAGCGTGTCAGAGACGGGCGCAGTGGTCGATATTATTGGTACCGAACACCGCGCGGGTTAATTTGCTAAGCAGATAGTTTTCTTCGTTGGTACAGCGGGCGGAACTCAGTACCGCCAGCGCATCCGGACCGTTATTATCCCTTATACCGCCAAGTTTCTCCGCCACCAGGGCAAGGGCTTCCTCCCAGGAGGCTTCCACAAACTGGCCGTCCTTTTTAATCAGCGGTTTGCTAAGCCGGTCCGGATGGTGGATAAAGCCATAGCCGAAGCGGCCCTTTACGCACAGGGCACGACCGTTAACATCCCCGTCGCAGGAGGTTACCCCCACCACCTTGCCGTCCTTAACATTTAAATCAAAATTGCAACCGGTGCCGCAATACGGGCAGGTGGTACGCACCTTGTTGATTTCCCAGGTACGTGCCTTGGACCGCAAAACCTTTTCCTGCAGCGCTCCCACCGGGCAGACCGCCACGCAGTTGCCGCAGAAAACGCAGTCGGAACCGGCCAGGGTAGTATCCATGGCGGGAGCTATTTTGGTGTCGAACCCCCGGTAGGTATAGTCCACCACGTTTTTGCCCTGAATTTGGGCGCAGGCCCGGACGCATTTGCCGCAGAGTATGCATTTATTCATATCCCTGACAATAAAAGGATTGTCGTCTTCAATGGGATACTGGTGCATGGCCCCTGCGAAGCCGCCCTCTTTAACTCCGTACCTGTAGGCATAATCTTGCAGGCGGCAGTCCCCGTTCCTGCCGCAGGTAAGGCAGTCCAGGGGGTGATTGGCCAGCAGCAGCTCCAGAATGGTTTTCCTGGCTTCAATTACCGCCGGCGACTCAGTCTCTACCACCATGCCCTCGGTGGCGGCGGTGGCGCAGGATATCATCAAAGTCCTGGCGCCCTTTACCTCCACCACGCACATGCGGCAGGAGCCATCTATGGTAAGCTCCGGGTCGTAGCACAGGGTGGGTATAAAAACGCCCATTTTTTGGGCCGCGTTAAGTATGGTGCTGCCCTGAGGCACTGTAATCTGCCCGCCGTTAATGGTTAAAGTTACTTCAGCCACCTAGAACCTCCTTTCCGTATTCAAAAGGGTGTACGACGCCTGGTGTCACCAGAACCGGTAAAACAAAGCCGGAAAAATATCCCGGGTGACCTCAGGCATTATTAGCCCGATGATTACTGTTTGTTCTCCATCTTCTTAATTTTATCCAGCACGCCTTCCAGACCCAGGGCCTCCGCCCAGGGAACCTCCGTGAACTCCCCGTCCTTTTTCAACTGCGGAGCCTGGGGCTGATCACAGTACAGCAGTTCCAGCCCCAGGCGTCCTTTCAGGCAGAGGGGACGGCCCGGGCCGGGGGCCTTCGCCGCTACGCCGATAACCTTGCCGTTTTTGGAAACAAGGTCAAACTCGCAGCCGCTGTCACAGAAAGTGCAGGTAACGGGCTTTTTCTCCATCTCCCAGACCCTGCCCTGACCGGACAGGCGCTTGTAGGAAAGGGCTCCCACCGGGCATACCGCCACGCAGCGACCGCAGTAAACGCAGTCCGACTCACCCAGGGGAGTATCCATGGGGGCTGCAATCTTAGTGTCGAATCCCCGAAAGGCGTAATCAATCACCGCCCGGTCTTTTACCTGGGCACAGGTGCGCACACATCTGCCGCATAAAATACATTTATTCAAATCCCTTATAATATACGGGTTACTGTCATCAATACTGAAAGAGTGCCTTTGCCCCTCGAAACCGGGTCCCTTTACACCATAGCGGAAAGCATAGTCTTGTAATAGACAGTTGCCGTTCTTCTCGCAGGTAAGGCAGTCCTGGGGATGGTTGGCCAGGATAAGTTCCAGTATTGTTTTGCGGGCTTCCACCACCGCCGGGGATTCGGTCTGCACCACCATTCCCTCGGTGGCCTCGGTAACACAGGAAGCAGGCAGGTTGCGCATGCCCTGTATCTCCACCACACAAATCCGGCATGCCCCGAAGCCGGTTAGTTCCGGAGTGTGGCAGAAAATAGGAATGAAAAATCCTGCTCCGGTAGCCGCCTCCAGTACGGTAGTTCCCTTGGGAACGGTTACCTTAACCCCGTTTATGGTTAGCGTGACATTCGCCACTTACACACACCTCCAGTCTTAAACCTTTTGAATGGCTTCAAATTTGCAACCCATCAGGCAGCTTCCGCATTTGATACACTTGGCCACATCGATCACGTGGGGCATCTTTTTCTCACCGGTGATAGCCCCGGCCGGGCAGCTCTTGAGGCATTTGCCGCAGCCTTTGCATTTTTCCGGGTCAATCCGGAAGGTAAGCAATGCCGCACAGTTACCCGCAGGGCAATGTTTATCCTGAATATGGGCAATATATTCATCTTTAAAGTAACGCAGGGTTGACAGTATGGGGTTGGGGCAGGTCTGTCCCAGACCGCACAGGGCAGTGTTTTTAACTACCCGGCCCAGCCTTTCCAGGGTATCAATATCTTCCATTTTGCCTTCCCCGTTGCAAATACGGGTGAGTATTTCCAGCATCCTGGTGGTGCCCTCCCGGCAGGGGGTACACTTGCCGCAGGATTCGGACTGGGTAAAGGTCAGGAAGAATCTGGCCACATCCACCATGCAGGTGGTTTCGTCCATAACCACCAGGCCACCGGAACCCATCATGGCCCCCACCGAGATAAGGGAATCGTAATCCACTGGCCGGTCCAAAAGCTCATCTGGCAGACAACCGCCGGAGGGTCCGCCTATTTGCACGGCCTTGAACTTTTTGCCGCCCTGGATACCGCCGCCGATGTCAAATATGATTTCCCTCATACTTATTCCCATGGGAACTTCCACCAAACCGGTATTGTTTACTTTGCCGGTGAGGGCGAAAATTTTGGTACCCTTGCTCTTTTCGGTGCCCATGGAGGCATACCAGGAGCCGCCGTTGCGCAAAATTTGCGGCACATTGGCAAAGGTTTCAACGTTGTTCAGACAGGTTGGTTTGGCCCACAGACCGCTGTTCGCCGGGAAGGGAGGCCTTACCCTGGGCATGCCCCGGTTGCCCTCAATGGAGGTGAGCAGAGCAGTTTCCTCGCCACACACAAAGGCGCCGGCGCCAGCTTTAATCTTAAGGTGGAAATTGAAACCGGAATTCATTATATTATCGCCTATTATGCCGCATTCCTCGGCCTGAGCGATGGCTATCTTCAAACGCTGAATGGCCAGAGGATACTCGGCCCGCACGTAAATATAACCCTCGTCCGCACCCACGGCGTAACCGCAGGTCATCATACCCTCCAGCACCGCGTGGGGATCTCCCTCCAGCACGCTGCGGTCCATAAACGCGCCGGGATCACCTTCGTCAGCGTTGCATACCACGTATTTTTTGTCACCCTGGGCCTGGCGTACAAAACCCCATTTCATACCGGTGGGAAAACCACCGCCGCCCCTGCCCCGCAGGCCTGATGTTTTTACCTCATCAACCACCTGGTCAGGCGTCAGCTCAAACAAGGCTCTGGAAAATCCTGCATAGCCGTCTTTGACGATATAGTCGGATAAAGCCTCCGGGTTGATATGGCCGCAGTTATGCAGCACCAGACGCTTCTGGCGGGCATAAAAGGGTACCGTTTCGTAGGTTTTGGCAGCTTCCCCGGTGTTGGGATCTTTGAACAGCAGCCGCTCCACCACTTCGCCCTTGACCAGATCGCTGGACACAATTTCGGCCACGTCTTCCTCTTCCACCCTGGTATAAAATGTTTTCCTGGGCTCCACGATCATCAGCGGGCCCTGCTCGCAAAAACCGTGACAACCGGTGATTTTTATTTGCACTTGATCAGCCAGCCCATTGGCTGCCAGTTCGTCTTCCAGTTTTTTAACCAGTTTGCCGGACCCTGAAGAGGCGCAGCCGGTACCGGCGCAAATCAGCACCTGTAGATTTGCGCTACCCTCGGAAAGATTAATAGCAGCCAGGAAATCCTGTCTTTTCTGTTTGCAGGTTTCATCCTGGTGGCAAATGGGACCCTCTTTACGGCACTTGATATAATCTTTACAGGGAGTAGCCGGTGCGTGTGTACATTTGTCGCAACATTTATCTATAAGGTTTTCCATTTCTCACGGCCTCCTTCCTATTCGTACTTTTCCAGCGTGCTTACGGCCTTGTCCGGGGTAAGGCGGCCGTGTGTATCATCATTAACCATCATTACCGGGGCCAGTCCGCAGGCACCCAGGCAGGCTACAGTCTCCAGTGTATAACGCAGGTCACCAGTGGTTCCGTTTTTACCAACGCCCAGTTTTTTAGACACCCCGTCAAACACTTTGGACGCCCCCCTTACGTGGCAGGCCGTGCCCTGGCAGACGCGAATAATATTGCGCCCCCGTGGCTTTAAGTGAAACTGGGCATAAAAAGTTACCACGCCGAAAGTTTTGCTGAACGGAATGCCCATCCCCCTGGAAATCTGCTGCATGACCTCTTTGGGCAGGTACCCGTATATCTCCTGGGCTTCCTGCAAGAGAGGTATCAGACCGCCTTTCACTATTTTGTACTTGTCCAGCGCTTTTTGCAGCGCCTCCTGCTTGGCAGCATCATCATTGTGTCCGCATTGGCAAGACAAATTAAACCCTCCTCTCAGTTCTCTCCCCTTTATTATAAATACCCATTGAAGGCCCCGGCGAGTTTCTCCCGGCAGTCCACCCCCGAACAGCCGGAAAATATTGAGAGCGTTCCCCACCCGAACCATCAAAAATTAATCAACTAAACTTTATTACCCTTTCCTCGGTAACCAATATGTGCATCGGGCAGTCATGAGGCCCCGGAAAAACGTTTTCCTTTATTTGCATTTCAAAAGCTAAGGCAACAAAAACCGTACCCGGCCTGGTCCGGGGCAAAAACCGGTCATAAAAACCTCCTCCATAACCCAGCCGGTCCCCGTTAAGGTCAAAGGCCACCCCCGGAATGATCACCATATCCAGTTCCCGGGGATCCACAGGCCTGATACAGCCGGGAGCAGGCTCTAATATGCCCCAGGCTCCGGGAGCCAAGTCCTCCGGGTAGTGCAATATTTCCGAGGGAGTCAAAAGTTTATTGGTAATATCGGTGATGGGAACGGCCACCCGCTTGCTACTGCCAAGGCAGTGCTCAATCAGGGCACCGGTCCGCACCTCGTTGCGGAAATCCACATAAGCCATTATTGTCCTGGCCTCAATATATTCTTCAAGACAGACGATCCTTTTTATAATTGTGGCGCTTTTTTCCTCAACCTGAGCAAGTAACATGGCTGCTCTTTGTTTTAAAACATCCTTTCTTAATTCGCCCTTGGCCATTACAATTCCTCCAAAAATCAGACTATAACGAACATTTACCAGTTGACCGCATTTAACAAAGCACGGTTGGTTTACTATCGCGCAGTATGTTATATAATGCCTAGAAGAAATATATCGCTTTGCCAAAATGATGTCAACTTCATGCCGCAAAGGCTTTTATTGCCAAAAGGTTTTTACGTTGTGTGGAAAATAGGAAGCCCTTGAATTTTTTCCGATCTCCGATATGTCAGAATATTTTTAATATAAAAATATTCATAGTGAAATATTGCACATTCAATATGGATCAGTTATAATAAAAATAGCAAAAAAATGATCATAAAGATAGTGAATTATTACACATAATAGTTGCCTCAAGGGCTGGCTATCAAAGACAAAAAAAATGTACAAACAAGATACAAAAACAGGGGGAAATTATTGGACAGAAATTAAGTACAAAAAAACTCCGACCAGGCTTGCAAAGCCAGATAAAAAAAGAGTTTTTTATTTTTTGCCAAGACTTGTACCTTTATTCACAATCCGTAGTGACAGAAAACCGGTCAAACGAACCTGCCAAAATGGTATCAACCCTTCTAAAAACGGGGCTCCGGGGGGTGGGAATAAAGCGGCAACAGACGTGTCAAAATGTAGTGACAACAGGGAAAAGGCGGCTTAACTAGAGGGTTTCTAGAATTTAAACAATCCAAACAATAAGTTAGTTACCTATTTCACATTAATGACTTCAGGGGGTGATATAAAATCGAAACGCCAAACAAATTCAATTATATCACAGACAATTTAAAAAAATTTAAAGGAGGCTAAAATTTATGAGCGAGAAAAAAATTAAAGACATTATGATTTCCCTTGAAAACTTTCTTACAGTAACACCCTCCGACAGCTTTGAAAAAATCGTAACCATCTTCAATAAAGCTATTGGTTCCGCAGGAGCGACGGGCACGGACCAGACCACCTTACTGGTTTATGATAATAATTCACTTACTGGTTTAATTAGAATCAGCGATTTATTGGAAGCTATCGAGCCTCAGTTTTTAAAGGGGAATGGATATCGGGGATGGACCGTGGGCAGCGAATGGCAAATTCCCGTATTCTGGGAGGGACTTTTCACCGAGCGAACCCGGGAAGCATTAGACAACAAAACTGCGCAAGATATATTACACCCGGTGCAATATACGGTTGAAGCGGATGACCCGCTAATCAAAGCAGTTTATGGTATTACAAGACACACTGTGAACATCCTGCCGGTGGAAGAAGATGGGCGTACCGTCGGAATGATCCGGAGCCAGGAAATATTCCATGAAATATCAAATCTTGTGGCTACCGATGAGACCCAGGTTTATGCATTGAACAAATTCATCGAAGCTGGTAAAAATGATGGCTGGGTTTTAAACAGTGCCAAGGGCAATTAATTTAAACCGAATGCTTTGGTTTGCCAAGGGACTTATTCTATAAAGGGTTATCGCATATAGAAAAACAGGGGGTAGGAAAAAATGAGAAAATACTACGAAGCCCTGATGTATGCATCAAGGGCGCACGCCAGATGGGAAATAGAGACTTCCCTGTCCATCATAAAAAACCGTAAGAAGATGCTTATTCTACTGTTATTGGCACTACCTATACTGATTCCGGCCATGGCCCACGCGGCATCCGCCCTGCCCGGATTTATCGGCGGGAAATCAGCCTACGGGCCTTCCTTCTTCTCGCCAGTCACGTTCTACGGCTCCATAGCTGTTGGCGTTATTGCAGGGCTGATTACAGGATGTATTGGAGCTGGCGGCGGCTTTGTCATCACACCTGCCCTCATGAGCCTTGGCGTTAAGGGCATACTGGCCGTAGGTACAGACATGTTTCACATTTTTGCCAAAGCAATTATGGGCACCACAATTCACAAAAAATTGGGTAACGTGCACGTAGGTTTGGCCATCGCCTTCCTGGTGGGCTCCGGACTGGGGGTTACCGGGGGCGGCGTGATAAACAGGGCACTGTTCAACTATAACCCGGTGTTAAGCGATTTTGTAATCAGCGCAATTTATGTGGTAATGCTTGGGTTCCTTGGGATCTACGCCATGGCTGATTATCTCAAAAGCAGAAAGGATGCCCATGCGTCTGGGGACGCCCATGGCGGCCCTTCGGATCTTACAGCACTGGCGGTAAAACTGCAATCAGTCAACCTTCCCCCGATGATTACCTTTGACGAGGAAATTACACCCGATGGAAGGAAAATATCCGGTGTATTCGTAGCTGTGTGCGGCACAGTGGTAGGATTTACCGCGGCGATTCTGGGAGTTGGCGGTGGATTCCTGACCTTCCCCATGTTTGTATATGGCCTGGGAGTATCCTCCTTTACCACAGTGGGAACAGATATTCTCCAGATTATCTTCACAGCCGGCTACGGCTCCATTTCCCAGTACGCTGTTTACGGCTACGTGTTCTACACCCTGGCCATGGGCATGTTGATTGGCTCGCTGGCAGGAATCCAGTTGGGCGCCATAACCACCAAAGTGGTTCCCGGTATCCAAATTAGAGCCTTCTACGCCCTAGCGATTCTTGCGGGCTTCACCAACAGGCTGTTTGCCCTGCCGGAAAAAATGGGCCAAATGGGATACATCCAGTTAGCACCTGCCACAGGAAAGATCATAGCCAATATCGGTGTGGTAATATTCTTCGCGCTGGTATCCTTCTTCGCACTGTGGATTATCATTACCTTCATCCGCAACGTACCAAGGCTCAGGGCCGAATCTGCGGAACAGCAGCTATATTCTAAAGGGGGTGTCACCCAATGATTAGAAACAAAAAAACCTTTTTCATAGGGCTGGCTTTATTAATAAGCTTCTGCCTGGTTTATGCAGGGATGATGTCACCCAATTTCGGAAATGGCAGAAATGGACTGGAATTCGCGGACGACATGTTTAACTCACTGTCCAAAGGCTCGGCTTATTTCATCGGTGATCAAATGAAAAAGGCCACCAAAGAAAACGGCAAAACCATAAATGTAACTTTAAAGGCAAAAGGCAATGACGAAGCAGTAAATTGGGCCAAACTATATCAATCAGCCGGGGCCGATGTAAAGGTGGATAGCGCCAGCGTTAGTGTCAAGGGAGACTATGGAAAAATACTGGCTTCCGCCCTGAATGACAGCGACGCCATGTATAACAACAAAGGCGACAGCATAACAGCTAAATACGGCTATGACGCCAGAGAAGCCACTTATAACTGGTACAACTCATTCAAGAAAATGGATAACGAATTCAAAAAGCAAGAAATGTTTAAAGAATCCAGCGTACTAAACAATGTCATGAAGAAGGGTATTGAGCCCGCCTACAATTATTACGGCATAGAAATTAAACATGTTAAGGACAACAAGGCTTCGCTCACCTTTATGCTGACTTTCTATCTCATCTACACCCTGTGGTATGGATTCGGCCTCTTCTTCCTCTTTGACGGGCTGGGTATTAGCACCAGCAAATCACCCAAGAAAGCCGAGGCATAGTGGAGGAACAAAAAACTTAAAAGAGCCGGCTCCGGGCGCATAACCCGGAACCGGCTCTTTTTATATTAATATACCTGAACACCACCTGCGCCGCATTGGTGGCTTTTTGCAGGAAGGCATATTCGATTAATTAATAATTTCCACGACAACTGAAAATTTTTCGGCCAGTTCCATATAACTGCATCCGGTAATGTCACGCCCCTCAGGGTCAAAGGCAATGGCGGGAAGGATTAACAAACCCGTTGCCCCGGCGTATAACTCCACGGCTTTGATCATGTCGCTCACCGTTAAAAGACCGGCGCAGCCTATGGAACCCCCGAAAAAATGGTTTTTGATCGCCAGCATTGGAATGTCTTCCCCAGGGAGAAATTTATGCAGCCCCGCAGCCATAATACTGAATCCCAGTTCCGATGTCAGCAGCAGGGGCCTCCGGTTGCGATGCCTTCCGACCATCCTGACGATACGCCGCGCAATCCCCGGCTCCAGATCGTAATCCATCACCAGCCCCGAAAAAGCTCCGGGGTTCTTGCCCAGCACCAGACGCATCGTCTGGCCTTTTCGGGATATGGTTATTTCAGGACTCTCCGCTTTCAATACCTTTTTGAAGGCGTCCACCCGGCACGCTGGGGATTTACCGTTTACGGACTCAATAATGTCACCGGGCTTTATCCCTACCAGGGCCGCTGGTGAGCCAGGCACCACACCGGCCACCCTGGCCATCAGGTCCGACAGCCCGGGCGGTTCAACTGTGACAGGAACCGCAACATCTTTTTTAATTCGTTCTACAAATCTAGCCAGCTCATCATAAAGGTTGCCGGGTATTTGGCAACCGGGCGGGGCGTAACGGGTGTGTCCCGGCAAAAAAATCCTCACCGACCGGGCACCGTACCGGTCCAGTGCCCGGACCGTCCGCGCCATGTCTTCCCAGCCGGTAACATGGGGCATGGCCACCATACTGCCGTGATACTCCACCCCGCACCTGCTTAACAGCTCAGGCGCCCCCACCGCTACCCCGGCCAGAGAATCATGCATCAATATAGCCCGGTTTTCGGGAGCAGCACTGTTAAGGGAAAGGGTTATTTCCAACTCACCCAGGGAGGATAAAAATTCCACCAGCCCTGGCTCAAGCAAGGTGCCGTTGGTGGTAATCTTGATCCGGGTCCGGGGGAAGCATTTCCTAATTAGGCTAAGGATTTCCCTGATACGGGGGTGTGTGAACGGCTCCCCCTCCATAATCCGGGTTACGGACTCGCCAATCACCAGCGGTAAGCCGGGATCAACAAATGAAAGCATGTTCTCAACATCTTGCACGGCAACCGGGGAAATACTGCGGGAATCAACATCCGGCGGATTTTGGCGATGGCTGCAGAAAATACAGCGCACGTTGCAGGTCGAAGTCAGGGGCAATATGTTGCTCTGTGCCGCACTATACATTAATAAATCGTTTTGCCGTTTTTTCGACATTTTATGCTTCACAATTTCACCCACAGGATAGATCCCCATAAATAAGTTATTAACAGACTTATCAACATTATCCACAGGTTAAATTCCACAGAACAGTCTTTCCGGGCAAGGTAGGTTCAGTGCAAAATTCCCGCTAACCCTTGCAAATACTGATAAAATCTATTAAGTACAGGTTATATACTGTAAAATTTTGGTAATTTAATGTTGTGGATAAAACCCCCAAACCAGTACTGACAACATTTCACCAGCATACGTCAATATTTTTCCTCACCCAGCTTCAATCCGGGCACAGCATTCAGGGTAAGGGGGGCAAAATCTCCCCGTAAAAATTTATAGTAAGAGGCACAGGCAATCATTGCCGCATTGTCAGTACACAATACAGGAGGTGGAATAACCAGACGCAGCCCCCGATTACTACACCCCAGAGCCAGGGCGTCCCGCAGGCGGCGGTTTGCCGCCACCCCACCGGCCAGCAGCACCGTCTGGACGTCGAAACGAACGGCGGCCTCCAGGGTTTTATCCACCAGCACATCCACCACCGCCCGCTGAAAACTTGCTGCCAGGTCGGCCCGGTCAATTTCTTCCCCCCGCTGCAATGACCGGTGACGGTAATTAATCACGGCGGATTTTAACCCACTAAAGCTGAAATCAAGGCTACCTTTCTCCAGATAAGCCCGGGGCAGCACCACGGCATCCTCATCCCCCTGTGTAGCCAGCCTGTCAATCAGGGGACCGCCGGGATAGCCCAGCTCCAGGGTACGGGCTACCTTGTCAAAGGCTTCGCCGGCAGCGTCATCCCTGGTCCTTCCCACCACTTGGTAGCTTCCATGCCCGGACATCACCACCAAATCGGTGTGCCCTCCGCTCACCACCAGGCACAACAGTGGGAACTCCAGGCCAGGCTCCACCAAAAAATTGGCGTAGAGATGTCCTTCCAGGTGGTTTACCCCCAGCAGGGGTATATCCTTGGCATAGGCAATGGCCTTCGCCGCGGCTACCCCCACCAGCAGCGCCCCTACCAGACCGGGGCCATAGGTTACCGCCACTGCGGAAAGTCGTGAGAAATCAGTGCCAGCCTGCTCCAGAGCTTCTTTTATAACACCGTTAATGAGCTCCAGGTGTTTGCGGGACGCTACCTCAGGCACTACCCCACCGAATTTTTTATGTACATCAATTTGGGACGATATTATATTGGAGAGTATTTCCGTGCCGTCTTGTAGTATCGCCGCCGATGTTTCGTCGCATGACGTTTCCAGGGCCAGTATTAAACGTGCCATAACAACCCACCCGCACACTATATTAGCTGCTACATGGAAGTTATTATATCACAGGAAAGGCTTCCGGTGTAACAGTACCCAGTCTCCGGCGATGTCTCTGGCGGCACGGCGCCCGCCGGACAAAATATACAGCCCGCTCATAATATGTTATATAAAAGATCTGAATTCTGGGAACGGCCTCCCAGGGGGAGGATATTAAGTATGTCTTTTACCACCAGCATACTTACTTACAACATACACCACGGCGCCAATTCCCAGGACATACCGGATATTAAACGCACCGGGGAAGTAATTAAATATTCCGGTGCGCTTCTGGTGGCTTTGCAGGAAGTGGATTTCCTTATGCCGCGCAGCTTTTTTTCTCCCCAGGCGCGGCGCCTGGGCAAGATGCTGGGCATGCATTATTTATTTGGAGCCAACGTTAAATGGCCGGGCGGATGCCGTTACGGCAACGCTATATTGAGCCGCTACCCCGTTACTGGTCAAAACATCCCCCTATCCGGGCAGGGTGAAAAAAGAGGTTTACTAAAAACACTGCTATGCCCTCCCGGCAGACATAGCAAATTCTATTTTCTCTGCACCCACCTGGGACTGTCTTCCGCCGATCGCATGGAGCAGGTTAAAGAAATACTGCGCATAGCCAACACTTTAACAAAACCATATATACTGGCGGGAGATTTTAATGCCGGCAAGGATTCGGCGGAATTTTTACCCCTGCAGGGAGAAATGCAGAATACAGGCGATTTAATTACGGACCGATATGTAACCTTCCCTTCCTACCGGCCGGGGTACGGGCTGGACTACATTTTCGCCTCCCCACACTGGCGGGTCAAATCATGCCGCATTTTGGACAGCGACGCCTCCGACCACCTGCCGGTCCTGGCCGAACTGGAACTACCCTGATTTTATGTTGGTAGTTTTGCCTATGACGATAATATGACTCTCCTTAAATGGTAAAAAGTGCCGATAGTTAATCCTCATTTTAAGACCCCGGCGGCAGGTTTACAAATCACCCCCGTTGAATATACAGGATATAGGGACAGGTTTTGCAAAACCTGTATAATTATTTACAAGGAGTGTTATATATGGTGAAAAATATTATTAGTTCTATAATTGGCAGGTTCACGGGCCAAAGGGAGGTTGCGGCCACGGCGGATACTACCACCGCCCCCCGCCGTCCTGCGCCCCGTAAGGATAACGATTACATGAAAATAGTGGATGAAATTGACCGCATGATTAACAGTGGAGAAGTATTGAACATCAGGAAAAAAGAACAGGGTATGAACGTTTTTTATTATCTTGGTGACAAGAAAATCATCAATATTAGCAAAACAGGTGAGCCCACCAGAACCATCTTTCTTTTTTCTGGAGCTAACCATTTGGCCAGGGATTTGAATACCAGCGGCTTGCGGGCTATAAACAAAAACGAAGCCCGTTCCAAGGGATACGGTTCCGCCAAAGCCCTGTACACCGGCACAGACCCGGAGGTTATCAGAAACATGGTGAAGGCGGCCAAATAATACCTTATACAAAAATTCTTTCAGCAGGCGTCAAAACCAGAGGAACCGCGGCTAAGCCGCGGTTCCTCTTTATCTCGCTAACAGCCTGTAAGACCCCGTCCGCGAAGGTCGGGGATCAACAGGCTGTAAAGCTCGTTTAGTTGGGGACATTCCTCTGACCCTAGATCCAGACTCCAAAGAGAGGTGTGTCCCCATACATTTATGTTCGCTCTAAGGATTCGGCAGGGAATAACCCCTTCCGAACCCAAGGCTCACTTATATTCTACACCTCTTCGTCTTTTAAAATCTCCTTCCCGCAATAGCTGCAGAATTTGCCTCCCTGGGGCAATTCCACCTTGCAGTCGGGGCAAAAGGGCGGTTTAGGTGAAAGCTTGGCTATTTCAGCTTCTGCGGCCTTGATATCTTCTTCCAGCTTCACCGTACTCTTGCACAGCCTTTCGATTTCCTCGTCCTGGCCCTCGGTCCCCCGGTATTTCTGATAAACCAGCAAACCCAGCCCGCTCAAATTATTCTCCATCTCTTTTTCCAGCCTGGATATTTCATACTTCAACTTTGTAATCTCAATCAATTCGCCGGAACGCTTGGTAATCTCCAGGGCTTTACCTCCCACACCCTTGGCCTTCTCACCTATATTTTCCCCGATGTCCCTTGCCTTGCCGCCAATTTCCCTGGCCTTGTCACCCAGCTTATGAAACAGTTCCATAACTACACCTCCTGATATTGGGATTAAGTTAGTTACCTGGTGACAAAAAGTACATGTCCGGCCATAAATTTAGTTCTTTACTACAGACAATCCGGATGATGTCAGCACCACGGGCAGTCCTGCGATATACCCGGGACGTAAAAAGAATTTCCGTTTCCCGCCGATACATTTTACCCAGCCTCTGTCCAGCAGTTCATTAATTAATAGTATGGCCTCTGTCTCATCCACGCCTATTTTATCCAGCAGGTCCGGCATGAGGTCGTCGGCAAAAAAATGGCGCATCTGCATATCGTATATTTCCGTCAGTATTTTAATCAGTCTTTTCTCCATCAAGTCGTAGCTTTCTGCTGACATTGGCAACACCTCTTATTGTTGTTATCTTATCATAACCTTTTCCATTATGGCAATTTTCCATACGATAAAAAATGAAATGAATTTTTATAAAATTTTTAATTGCAGCTAATACTCTGGGTCTATTGTAATGTCCGGACTGTATCCTGGGTTTTACAGCAGAAATGACTAAAAAATACCCGTTAGCCTAGAGTTATCAAGAGCTAGCGGGTTTCTTTTTTTGTCATAAAGTTGTAGTGTATTTACAGTTATTTTTTGTATTGCAAAATTTTTTTAATCTCGGCCTGGGACATAACTTTTTTACTTAAGTCAAAATCAAAGACAGACTCAAAAGACTTTATTACATCATCTCGATAATCAAACAGGTAATAGTTTTGTTCCAAATAGGA
>LADO01000010.1 GCA_000961595.1 Peptococcaceae bacterium BRH_c4b | reverse complement strand
AGGGTGGTCAGCTTACCATCTGAAAAAGTACCCGCCCCGCCCTCCCCGAACTGGACATTGCAGTCCCTGTCCAGACGGCCCGTTTTCCAGAAAGTCCGTACTGCCTCAGAGCGGGTGTCTATATCGGCGCCCCTCTCCAGCAGCAGCGGGCGATAGCCCATCTGCGCCAGCAGCAGCCCGGCAAACAATCCTGCCGGCCCGGCGCCCACCACCACCGGGCGATGTTTTAGAGTTTCCCGGCCCGTTTCAACAAAGCGGTATTCCATGTCCGGGGTTGCCATAACATCCCTGTCCTTTATTCGTTTTAAAATAGACCGCCCATCCTTAAGTTCTACATCCACCGTGTAAACGAAATAAATCATACTGCTTTTTCTGGCGTCCACTGACTGGCGGAAAATTTTATAGTCCAGTATATCGCTTTCCCTTATTCTTAATTTTTTTGCAATCTTTATAACAAGCAGTGCTTCGTCCTCATCCAGTGATAGCTTTATACCGGTTACCCTCACCACGATAGCCCAACTCCTTCGCCGTTTAAACCAGTGAAATTTGGTAATACGTATGCTCCCTGAAGCCCTCACTTCTACAAGTGGGGGAGGTTCACTCTAGCATTTTCATTATACATGTCAAACTATACCTCCACAACAAAGTGCAAAAACCGGGAGCAGTAATGTCCCGGTTTTTGACCCACAATATTTTAGCTTTATACCCGCAAATCAATTAATTTATTGTTATCACTGGAATCATTAGCTGACTTCCTGTTACGCTCCATTACCATGGTCTGATATGAAGGGGAAACATATATATATATTGATGCTCCACGATCACCCCGCCTGACGCTATATACCCCAGACGGCTTGCCCTTCGTTTTGAGCTGTCTCCTATATATGCCATTTTTTCTTTGGTTGTTGCTGCGATTCTCCTGGCTGTTCTGAAAAAAACTGGCTGACAATAATATTAATAATGTCAGCAGCAACAATACCACAATGGTCTCAAACATAAAGCCACCCCTTCACCAAGAATTAGCCGTAATTAACAACCTGGCCTTGCTGATACCAGCTTTAACATATCCATCAACCTCACGTTTATCTTGCCCCCGTTATAACCGGCAGGTAGCGGATAGATTGCGCTAAGATCTGCGTTGCAGTACGGGCAAAGCCAATTACCGGAGGATGAGGAGTAAGAGTTTTTTTTGCAAAACGGACATGTTTTTTTATACAACGGAATACCCCCCAAAATTCATATTTTCAACATAGTTTAACAAATACTTCGCTAAACCTAAATCATTCATAAGTATGTTATTATGAGGGTTATTTGAGTTAGCCCATTTTAACATGCCCTTAGATCCGTCCTTTTTGATAATAATTATTATCCCTATCTTAAACAAATATTATCAAATAGATTATAGTATGTATATAGTGCTTGGGAATGGTAAATACATTGCTTGGATATCAGAAGAATCATACTATATTAATCCTGCAAGCTTTAATGCAAAGTAGGCGTCTTTCAACTGGTTGATTATTATAGCATCCGATACCCCCGCTATTTCCATGGTCTTTGGCGATTATTGCTTTAAATTCACAGAATTAACTATTAATTGACAAAAATTAGCAACCGTATTTATACTAACAAATATCGCTTGCCATGCAATCCTGCCAGGGTATGATTGAATTAGACGATCTCTTCAACTGATCTCATACCAAAGGAGTAGGGCTGCCGAAAAAAATCGGCAACCCTTATAAGGTCAGGGAACACACCGCCGGGTCTTTAGTTATTGTTAACTTCTTAGTATCCGAGGGTTCCCGGAGCAGCCGTTATCCATTGTAGCCATTACGGTATCAGCCAGATTGTTGTCCCCATCATCGTTAAGTATGTTTTTGAGTTCGCTTGCCTTGATCAGATTGCTCATTATTCCATCGGAAGAACCATTACCTTGTTTCCGACCCTTCAGATAGAGGTCTCCCCGGTTGTCCTCAATAGTAACGGTATGACCCGCCGCATCCCAATCCACCCGTGCCCCCATTTTCTCAGCGACAAAACGAACCGGAACGAAAATCCTTTCATTAGATAGAAATGGCGGGGTCTCAAAAACAATTTCTTACCATTTATAACCATTTTTATATTCTTTTCAGGTGCCTGCGCCCACGCTATATTTAATAGAAACGCTACACTTAACAATGAAATCATCAATGCGAATATGGCCCTATTAAACAAAATCCTATTTAACAAATAACCAACCCCTATGTTACTTTGTGATTTATCCGGACTGCAGCTATTCATCATACTAGTTGCTACCCGGCATATTTACAGGCATGATCTGTTTAACCTCAACCTTAAAATCGGGCTTTATGTCTTTTGATGAGCCCAAAAAGAAAAAATAGCCGGAATAACAGGCCAGTTCTACTGCTTTTAAAAGTAAACCTGGCAGAATGGGGCCCTGCAGGTAAACGTCACAAATGGCTAAAAATCTTTTCAGCGCTTCATCGTTCAGCGGGAATGCTGAGTAAATAATAATTTTGGTCCAGTTGCACAGATTTTTTAGCATTTTTATAGCCTCATACTCTTCATCATCCGTTGTGTTAATTTCATATACAAGCAAGTCCGGCTGCAATTTATTTGCTTCCCTTAATGCGTTGGCACTCTCCCGGCCGATCAATTCAAGATTTTCTGCCGAGTTTAAGATTAAGGCCAACCCGTCCCGCATCACTTTGCGTCTACAGGCAACCATCACCCTAACCTTCTGCATAACACCCCCCCTAATCGTCTTTGTCATATAAGCTATAAGATAAAAGACCTCCTGTACTACCAGGAGGTCTTTTAAATCTAAATCTTTTCTTATTCCCTTACAATCAGGCCGTAGTATGATTTAGTAAAGATTTACATATTAATACTTAATATCATCCTCCCCTAACTGCCGCTGTGCTAGCTTTCAAATTAACATGTGTCTATTCCTGCAAAGCCAGCAGGTCGTTGACCAGACCGTTTTTATATGAGTACACAACCGCCTGGGCCCTGTTGTTTTGACCAAGTTTACGAAGAATGCTGCTAACATGTGTCTTAACCGTCGGCTCACTGATGAAAAGCTTGGTGGCAATTTCTTTATTCGAGTAGTTTTTTGCCATTAACTGTAAAATCTCCATCTCTCGCCTGGTTAAAACTTCACCCGTGCCGGGTACGTTATTCTTAAATTGGCTGATGTTATATACCTTATCCTGCCTGGCTAAAGAAACCATTTTTTTCATCGAGCCGGGCAGACATAGCAGCCCTGACCGGCAGGCTAGTTCCACAGTCTTTACCAGGCATCCGCGGATAATCCCCCTGGGTATGCAACCGTCAACGCCATGTGCCAGTAAATCCCCCAGTTTTTCCAGTTGTTCGTTGCCAATCAGGGCCAAAATCAAGCTGCAGGGGCATTCGTTTTTATACTGGACAATTAAAGGCTCATTCTTCGTTATATCACCCAATATATCCAGAAGGATTACATCAGGCTGAAAACATACCGATTTCTCATTAGCTTCCTCCAAAGAAAAACTGCCTATCACTTCAAACATACTTTCTGATCCGAAAATAGTTGTTAATCCCCTACCTGTGGAAGAATCTTCGCTGGCTATGAGCAGGCGAATCTTATCCATGGTATTCTGCCCCTTTCATACACCTTATTTATAATAATAAAGACTACTGAAAAATAGTACACTGCGGTCCTATCTTCGGTAGCCGGTACATCATACTATGGGCTTAACCCAAAATGATCCTGGCTTTGCTCTCTCCAAGAGTAGGAGATCGCCTTTTCGGTATAGGATGTATTAATACTTTTTAGCCTAATTCCTTTTTTATACTAAAAATTCCTTTCGCGAAACGATTGTTATAATGGAGGTTTTTGTTAGAATATGCCATTCTTTTCGGTAATGCCTTATTTTTCCTAGATTTTTCATGTGTAAATAGATTAAATAATTTTTATCAAGTCGTAATACTAGTTTGATAATAGTTAATTTAATCTCATAATAACAAGAGTAATGTCGAAATGTTGATTTTTATTAAAATAAACCTAAAATATTTTTATTTTAATGATGTTTTTTGTAAAAAAATAAGCTCTGTGTAAATAAGAGCTTAAATGGAAAGGCTTATTTGTTTGCTTATTTTGTATCAAAATTCAGCTTCATGAGTCCTGATAAATAAGTGTGAACGTAATGTATTAGTCCGTCTGCGGTTTCTTTACAGCTCTCACCAGGCAATCCCGGCAGTATGCAAACGACTTCTCCGGTTCCCAGTATGATATGGCCTTTGAGGCTATTAATTTTGCCGCATGAGCATCCAGACGGCTGACCAACTCCCGGGTTGCGGCAATTTTTCCGGGTGCTACTATTATTTCATCGTAACCCATACCCAATAGCAGGAGGATAGCCGCCGGTTCGTCCACCATCGGGGATGATACGGCTGCCCTTTTATGCCGCCGGTGTGCCTTTGCCACCAGATCTTGCAGATAGGAAAGGTAGGCGGAGTCAAAATAATTCAAAATAGAGTTTGATGTTTTGATCTCCGGATCTGCGGCATACAGGTAGTACAGAGAGTCCTCCCCTGCAATAAAAAACTTGGACTCAAAACAAAAAATATCCATAGCCGCCAGTACCGCGGGAACATCCGCCATAACCCCCATCTCCCCGGGAACGCGGAAAGGAAGATTCCCACCCTCCAGTTCAGCCTGGGATTCCCTGATCAGTTGCTGTACCTTTATTATCTCCGACACGTGGCTTACCCTGGGCAGCAGGATGCTGAAGTTGCCGTGAATGTTCGCTCTAAGCAAAGCCCTGAGCTGATTTTTTATAAGGTCAGTATTAGCAGGGCACCGGTGGCCTACCCAATTGGAGATGACGACTGTAACCGGACTGTCCCCCATTATTCGGCCTATTTCCCCGTATATATCATACTGTTCTTCCTCGCCTGGCAGATCCTGTACAGTATCAAAAAAACCTCTCAAATCCAGAAGTCCGATAGCCTCTGCGCCGTTTTCCGCCGCCTTAGCCAGTTGTTCCCTGGTTTGCACATTTGCTGTAACCCTTATTATTTTCCCATTGGCGGTAATTGTCGAAGTGTTTTCAGTCATGTTTTTCACCCAGGGCAATTATATCACCGGGCTATGCGGCGGACAATGAAAATGGCACAATTAAATGTTAAAGTCACTTCTCATCCCCTCGAGCATTTCCAGGGATATACCCATTCCCGCTCCCAAAACCGCCAACAGGGCAAGATATGCCAACCCCATCCTCAGTTTGAAGGATGACTCCAAAGTATAATACGTCATAGCCTCGGGATTACGCCTGTTTTTGAAAACTTTGTAGCCCTCAAAAAGCCCCAGTATAAGTACCAGAAAAATTATGGGGTTGCCTATTTTAAAAGCCAGCACCCCCAGTAAAACCGCTCCGGGAATCCATAGCCAGAGGGATATGGCGGTGACTATCCTGCCGCCGTCCAGGAAACCCAGGGGAACAAGGTTGAACAGGTTTAAAAAACAGCCCGTGTAGCCCAGGGCCAGCCAGTACGGCTCCTTCAGGGCATCATAAATAACGAAGCAGGCCAGGGAGGCCAACCCTCCGAGCAGCGGGCCGCCCAGTCCTATGATAGCCTCCTGCTTCGCGTTTTTAGGCATCTCCTTCATACTGATAAAGGCCCCCATAAAAGGAATGAATATCGGTTTGGAGACAGGAAGGCCAACTTTTCTGGCGGCTATCAGGTGGCCGTTTTCATGAATTAGAAGAAGTATGACAAAGCCCAGGGCAAATTTCCAGCCGAAAAAAAGTGAGTACACAATAACGGTGATGAACATTGAAACGAATGTCCAACCGAACTTGCTGAATTTAAGAAGTACCAGCAGTGGCTTTAAAACCTTACCCATAAAAGCCAGTAGAACCAGCAGGGGCGCCAGCAGCTTAAAAAATGAATTCTTTTTTTTGTTTTCCGGGGGACTCCCTTCAAAAGACCCGTAATCAGTGTAGCTGTCCCTTTGAATATCATTATATCCATTGTCTTTATTTTCCAATAACAACACCCCAGTGCTAAAAGCATGTGTTTGCTTCTATTATATTAATATTTCATGCTAATACACCGGATTTTTAAAAAATAATAGCACACCGGCATTTTATTCACCGGTTTTTTTATCTAATCCTTGCCGGCAGCATTTTTCCCAGCAAAACTTCCATCATCCGGGTGCAGCTAATAACTCCTTCCAGGCTGATCCCTGTATTAATGCCCATGCTTTGCAGCATATCAACCAAATCCTCCGTTGCTATGTTGCCGGCAGCCTCCGGAACGAACGGACAGCCGCCCAGGCCGCCGAAGGAGGTTTCCAGTATGGTTACCCCCGCCTGCAAACCTGCCATAACGTTGGCCAGTCCCAGTCCTTTGGTATCATGTAAATGCAGTGCCAGGGCAATGGATGGATAGCAGGTAGTAATATCTTCTAGCAACTCGAAAACCTGCCTGGGGTTGCCCATACCGGCGGTATCCGCCAGGGTTATCTCCTCTATGCCGGCCTCCGCCATGGGGTCCAACACTTTTTTAACCTGATCGGATGTAATAACCCCCTGATAGGGACAGCCGAAAGCAGCGGCTACCGCCCCCCTGAGTATTACACCTGAATCCCGGGCCAGGAAACATAATTCCTGCAGTTCCGCAAGAGATTGGTCTACTGATTTATTTGTATTTTTCAGGTGGTGAACCTCGCTGGCGGAAACAACTGCCATAACCTCCCTCACCCCGGACCCGGCGGCCCTTGCCATACCGCGAGTATTCAGCACCAGGGCACTCAGTACAACATCCTCAGGGAGGTCAGCCAGGCCGGTCAATACCTCTCCGGCATCCGCCATCTGGGGCACCACCCGGGGACTGACGAAGGAAGCGGCCTCTATGGCAGTGACACCGGCCTCTGCCAGGCCCCTGATTATTTCAATTTTAGTTTCCGTGGGTATGAATGCGGGCAGATTCTGCAGCCCGTCCCTGGGACCCACCTCACGTATGGTAACTTCTTCGGGCCACTGCAATAAAAATATCCTCCTTTTTGCAAACATCTTTTTAATTTTATACCAGCTTTACCGGTCAATCAATTCTAAAAATTGAAAAAGGGTCTTCGACCCTATCTTTATTTTAAAAGGGGCTGCCGCCCCTCGGGACTATCGGTCCCTCACCCCGCACTGAAGTGACTAGAGGGACTCCCCCTTCCTTAGTAAATTATCTACTTGGATAATTTACTATCTCTTTAAAAAACGATTATGGCGGCAGGATTTTATTTTTATTTGTCGAAAACTAGGCAGGTTCAAAAATATATCAGCGGAGGTTGGGACCCATGCCTATCTTTGAATATAAATGCGAGGACTGTGGAAAAGCCTTTGAGATTCTTGAGCTGCCGGGAAGTGCCAAAAAAGAGCCTCTCTGCCCGGAATGCAGCAGCAAAAAGTTAGTTAAACTCATTTCCGCGCCTTTTTTGCCCAGCGCCGTCGGCAAGCCAGCCAACGACGATTTGCACACTCCCTGCTGCGGCAGCAGCAGCGAAAGCAAGGGCTGCACCCCGGGCTCGTGTTGCGGAGCCAACAAAGAAAATTAAACATCCCACTGAAAAGCGGGAGCCTCATTTAAAAGGCTCCCGCTTTTGAAGGCAGACCATGCCAACCACTCCCGGTCCCACGTGAGTTCCCACCACCGGGCCCAGTCTCCCTTCAAAAAATTCAACGCAGTTAAGTCCTTTCTGAGCCTTCTCCTTTAGCTGTGCCGCGCCATCCCAGTCCTCGCCGTGCACCAGGAAGCACTGCACTTCCTGCCCGCCGAATTTATCCTGCATTATACTGACTATACGGTCAAAAGCCTTGGCCCTGCCCCTGACCTTTTCGTGTGGAAAAACATAACCATCTTTTATGGTCAGTATGGGCTTGACGTTTAACAGGGTTCCCAGGAAAGCCTGGGCCTTGCCTATCCTGCCGCCCCTCTGCAGGTATTCCAGTGTGTCCACGGCAAAGTAGATCTGGTGATTATCCTTCATAAAGCGGATAAGTTCAATTATTTCCTCCTTGCTCCGGCCTTCCACAGCAGCTCTGGCGGCGTTTATAACCATCAGCCCCAGCACCACGCTGGTAACCCGGGAATCTATGATCTCCAGTTCTTTGTAATCAAGCATTGTTTTAGCCAACTTTGCGGACTGTATGGTGCCGCTCATGAGGGCGGAGATATGTAGTGAAATAATGGAACTGCCTTCCTCCGCCAGGGGGCGGTAGGCGTTTACAAATTCGACCGGTGTAGGCTGCGAGGTGCTGGACATCTCCTTGCCCTCCACCTGGCGCTTGAAAAACTGCTCCGGGGTTATTTCCACGCCGTCCAGAAACGCTTCCTGACCGAAAAATACCCGCAGGGGAACCATAGTAATTCCATACCTGTCGTAAGTAGCCCGATCAAGGTCGGCGGTGCTATCGGTCACAATTCTAACCTTCTGCATAGTCTCCCTCCTAATTTTGGGGACATTCCTTCGTGATTTTGTTTAGATAGTAATGAATTCAGATAACCCAAGAAGGTGTGTCCCCTGACCTTAAACTACTCCACGGAAATAATCAGCTGGTAATGAGGCTGACCACCGTAATGAATTTCGATATCGGGCCCGGTAAATTTATTTTTCATTCTCTCTGTGAGTTCATGTACCGTATTCCAGCTCAAGCCGTCACCGTAATAAAGGGTCACCAGACCGGTCTCTTCATCAATCATGCCGGCCAGCAGTTCCTCCACAACATTGAAAAAATCAGCCCCGCCGGAAAAAATCTTATCCTCCAGCAGGCCGATGTAATCCCCCACCGTCACCGCCCTGCCGTCTATGGTCGTTTCCCTAACTGCCCTGGTAACCTCACCATACTTTATTTCACGGGCATTATCCATCATTTTGGCGGCAATAACATCTATATCGCCATAAGGATTGAAAGCCATCATGGCCGCCAGACCCTGGGGTATACTGACGGTGGGCACCACCCTGACCTCTTTCTCCGCCATATCCGCAGCCTGCCGGGCAGTCAGCACCACGTTCTTATTATTGGGAAGCACCAGTACTTTTTGCGCCGGCACCTTCTGCACAGCCTTAAGTATATCTTCCGCACTGGGATTCATGGTCTGCCCTCCGGCAACCACCACGTCCACACCAAGGCTTTCCATTATATTAATTATACCTTCGCCAAGACCCACACTGACCACTCCCAGCGGCCTCTCCTGAACGGGCTGCTGTTTCATATCCTGGTGCTGCTCCTCCATATTGTTTATATGCACCGAGTGCAGCACCCCGTATTTCAGGCAGCATTCCAGTACCAGTCCGGGGTGGTTGGAATGAATATGAACCTTGACTGTATCACCACCGCCCACCACCATCAGACAGTCGCCGTAGGGAGAGAGTTCCTCCCTCATTTTTTCCAGGGGCAGCCCCCTGCCCCTGACGATAAGCTCCGTACAATAGGTGAACTGTATTATAGCCGATACGCCTGGCTGTCTGGCGACGAATTCTTTTTGCTGGCTGGCGGCCAAATCGAACAGCTTGAGTTCCCGCCGGGTAGCCGCCATCTTCAGGGCATATAAAATCCCCTCTATAATCACCACCAGACCCCTGCCACCGGCATCCACAACCCCTGCCTGCTTTAAAACCGGCAACATGTCCGGGGTTGCGGCCAGGGACTGCTGGGCCAGCTTATAAGTATGCAGGGTGGCCCGGAGCAAATCGTAATTCTTCCGGCAGCTTTCCTCAAAGCCCTCGGCTATCCGCCTGGATACGGTGAGCATGGTACCCTCGACGGGATTGGTCACCGCCCGGTAGGCCGCATCAGCTCCCGCCCTGAAGGCTGCAGCCACATCCTGAATGAATACCTTTTCCCTTCCCTGCATAGCCCCGGCAAAGCCCTGCAGTATCTGGGACAAAATAACTCCGGAGTTACCTCTGGCCCCCAGCAGGCATCCCCCGGCCACCGCCTCTGCCACCTCTCCGGCAGTTCCGGCGTGGCTTTCCCTGGCCTTTTTCACTCCCGCCAGTAAGGTTAGATACATATTTGTACCAGTATCCCCATCGGGAACCGGGAAAACATTCAGGGCATCTATTTCAGCCTGGTGTTCCGCCAGTAAATTGGCGCTTCCTACCAGCATAACCATAAGTTCGCTGCCGCTAAAGTATTCAAAACGCATTTAGCTGCCCTCCAGGAAGATGTTAAAAAAGTGTCAAATATTCGACTAATATTCGCCGCAATTCAAGGCAAAACCTTTTCCATGGGCGGGGAAAGAACAAATTCGCCCTATCATAAACAAAGCCGACAGTCTTTTAAATGGACTGATCGGCTTCACGGACTTCGCCCGACATTGACACCCGCACCCGTCGCCGGTCTATAATACCAAGCGGTGGTTCCGCGTATGTCTGTGGACTGCGCCTGCTTAAAATACATGGTTTTTATAACCAATGGCCATACGGCCTGACAAGTTCTGCATTCAATATGCAGAACTTCTAACCATTAAAATTGTACCAGTACTTGAAGGTAGATAATCTGTATAGCATCCCAAACCAAAGTAAAAATCGCCGTCTAATTCTTCAAAAGATCTTGCAAATGTATCTTTTGTAAATCTAAAAAGTTCTGTCCAACCAATAAGGTCATCGGACTTATATACTATATTTGCATATTCATTATGTGATATTTTAACATGTGCTAATACATATGCAGTATTGCCTCGAACAATTATATCCATTGGCAATGCGTTATGTTCAGAAAATGTTATTTTCTGGGTAGAATTTATATCTGTCGCAACATATAGACCTCCAGGCAGCCACTGATGGTCATTATAGTATTCACCTGCAATATATAACAACTTATTATTCACCACATTAGTACGGACCATCTTTATTCCATTAAATTTATTGTCAATTGTTTTTGCTCCTGGAATCATTTTGCTTCCGTATACCAAAACCTGACTGGTTTTTATTGTTCCATTTAAATTTTGGTCGAAACATAGTACTATAACAGCCTCACTATAAAATCCGCCTATACTAGATGGAAAACAATATGGAGACAATCCAGCAACTGCATAAAGTTTATTTTTGAATTCAAATAATGTATATGCTCTATTATTAAATACATTTGGGCTATAAGGAATCGAACCTATATTCTTCCAAGTGTTGCCGTTATCCTCGGACATTAAAACAATAGCCCCGGTATTGTCTATATCCACAAACGTGTCGCTGCCTATAGCTGCAAAGAGCTTACCTTTAAAATATGCCATATCATAAACGTGTATAGCCCCAGGTATATTTCTAAATTTTTGCCAGCCATTTTTATCCTTTACATAATAGTTTCCAAAATCCCATGACTCTCGCGAATCATGACCTGGTATATAAAGCTTTCCATTTAACACTTTATAAATATCGATTTGTTCCTCATCTACAGATTTTACAGTTTCGTAATTTTTAGTATTGGAATTATAGCGCTTAATATCCTCGGTTACAAATTTTCCTAAAGGTGGATCATAGTAAATAATCAGAATAGGACCTGCGTTAGCACCCGGGCCTTTATTGCTGCTATTGCCAAATCCAAGATAAATTTTATCGTTAAAAACTTGCATATCCCAAACGTTTGCCGGATATGTTCCTTTAGCAAGAAACGGCTGCCCCAATACTTTTACCTGCAGTGTAACGTCAGAGGCACTGGAAGAACCCAAAACATGAAAAGGTATCAGATTGCCTAACATAAACAAATAAATAGCAGTAAACACACTCCAAAATATTTTTATTATAATCACATATCCTCCTTACTAGCGGAAGAAATACATTTAATCCTTGAGCTTCTAATGCGACATAGCAGAACCTTACCCCGTTGCACTTTCACCATATTTTAAAAACCGGCTGAAGATCAGACTGCGGATCAGCATACGCAGGTTAGGGTCATCTGCCTCATATTCATTTAACGTGCTAATTTTCGTTAGTCCCTCCCGAATTTTAGCAATATTAAGATATTCCCGCTCAGCTTCCCGCGCGCCGATGTTCTTTAGCTCAGCAGTCACTTCCGGCCAGCAGGGCTGCAGTCGCTGGGCCAAGTCGGCGCTCTGTTTGCCTCGCACTGTCTCGTTCAGACGCACTTTGTCCGGTAAAATTCCAGCCATAGCGCGCCGGAGTATAAATCGTTCCCTACCGTCCCGCACATACTGGTTTTCTGGCATACTGAGGCAGAAATCGATCACTCGCTTGTCCATGGTGGGGTCACGCAAGGCCACTCCATGAGCAAGTCCCAATTTTGTTGTGAGGACACTTAGGTGGCTGAAAGCTTCCGTGCTGAGCAGTTTTTGGCGCATTTCGCAAGAGTCAAATCGATTAATAAATAAAGGATCATACCCGAACCAATGAAACCGCTCCTGCACAGAAGTGCGGTGGGCGAAATCCGGGTTAATGGGTGACAAATCATGCAGCTTTTTACACCAATCAGGATTTTTAAGCCGAAACAAGTTTTTTTGTATATCATACAACAACAATGTATTAACCAATCTTAACAACGCCCTCAGCATACGGCGCTGGCGCCTGGCATAACTCCAACTTTCACGGAACAACCGGCACCACCGCCCTGCTCGAAACAGCGATAACAGATAGGGTTGAACAGCGCCCCAGGAAATGGTGGCATTACCGGCGCTTCCAGATAAAATAACACCAATATTCAGTTCCCGGGCAGCCATCATGATGCCGTCAATCCAGAATAAGTTCTCGATAATCTTATAAGGCTGCTCCAACATTGCTAAAAACCGTTCAGTATCGCTTAAAGAATGCTTGCCTTCCGAACGGCAGTAGGTCACATCAATATTTCCGGCATGTTCCCTTACCGCTTCAATATACGGCGTTTCGTCAGCCAGTTTGGAAGTAGGCAGCCAGTCCTTATAGCCAAGCATCGGCACTGCGCTGAGTGCCTGGAGCCGCCAGCCGATCTTGGCAAGTTCCCTGGCTGCCATACAGGCCACAGAGGTAGAATCCAGCCCACCGCTCAACATCACCCCCACTGGGCGGGTGCTGCGCAAGCGGCAGCGTACCGCTTCATCTAGGACCTCCCTAAAAGCTTCTTCATATTCGCCATCCGACTTCAATTTTAGTTCGGACTGTCGTTCGGGCTGCCAGTAAACCTGCTTTATTGCCCGGTCAAGCCGTACCATCAGTGTATACCCGGCAGGGAGCAGATAAACATTCTGATATAGGGTCAGTTCGGGATCCAGTTGATGCATTACGGAAGGTATAGCCAGGAAATCAGCAATCCAGGTCTCATTATACTCCTTGGCAATCTCCGGCAGAACAAACAGCGGCTTGATCAGGGTGGAAAAGACAAAGAGCCCAGCCGAACGGTAATAGTAAAACGTCCTTGTCCCGGTGGGGTCAACAGCGCAAAACAGTTCCTGCTGCTTTTCATCCCAGATGGCGAAGGAGAAATCGCCTATAAGGTATTTCGGGCAGTCCTGACCCCATTTTCGATAGGCCTCCAAAATCAACAGGCTGTCCGGCGTGCCATCCCGGCAGGAATGGTCAATACCAAACTTATCGAATAGCTCGGCCCGATTGTCGATGATGGCGTCCGCCGTAATCGTTAAACCGGCCAGGTCATCATGATACGGAAGGATTTCCCGCACCGATTCGGGAGTAATGTGCTGGGCGTGGCAGCCAAAAAGTACCTGCCCTTCCTGCCAGGTCCCTGCGGCGTCCGCATGATAGATACCCAATTCGCGCATCATGGCCGCGCCGGTTTCCGGCGTAACCGGTCTACCATCACAGGAGTAAATACCGCAAATAGCGCTCATATCTTTTTACCACCATCTTCGTCAGCAAATTCAAGGATTGTGCAACTCCGGGCTTGCCAATGGTAAAAAAGAACGGCATAAGCTTGGCGCCTAAAGCTGGAAGGCCCCTTAACTCTTACCGCCAAATACCGCTATTTCCAGGACAACCGTGAAGCAAGCGGAAATATTTATATCTCAGGGGGATTTCTTTTTTTAATCAGGTCAATTAATACGCTTGCGTTATATCTATGAATGTCCCAAACCAAAAGCATCATTACCAGTACTGATTTTGCCGTTGGCATTACCCGGTGGGTGGTCATTAGCAGGCATTTCTGTCATTTTAACTTTAATCTCGGTTATTTGAGGCTTAGACCATTCTCTTCTCATTTTTTTCGCCTCCTTTCCTTGAATTATCTGTATCCCCCATCATCGGCAACTTTTTCATCATTGTAAACCGTTCCCGGCCCTGTCATTCAGTTATTATCATCTCGTCACATCTTTCCCCTTTGATTTTATCACTTTCTTAAAAAACAAGGTACATATAGTATAGATTGCCAACCCTAACAAAACCCCAATACAATCCATTATTAAATCCTGTAACTGTACTCCCCGGCCTGGCACAAACATCTGGTGAATCTCATCTGAGCAGGCAAAAATGACACTAATAAGGAATGCAAGTAAACAACTCATCAATACATTCATCCCACTACCTCTTAGTGCATTAACAACAAAAATTGCCAATACTATATATACCACTACATGTGCGTACTGGCGTATTATGTCATTGATTTCGCTAAAATGTTTTTGGCTTATAAAATTTATCTCTTGAACCTGTTTTGTGAAATTAACAAATAATATTGTTATTTTTTTGCTTAGATTATTAGATACTCGGGCAGGCTGTGATGAAAGATAAAAGATGAATAACATCCATAATATGTTAGTAAGCCATAAAATAACGTTAACTTTATTTAATGATTTCAAAGATTTCCAATACCTTTTCATTCTATATCTTCAAAAAAGGTGGTTCCGGCAAGAAGGAAACACCTTTTTTCTTTTTCCTTTCACATTTTTAAAATACTAAAATGCATTATGCCAGTGATGATTGTAGCAAGTGAAATTGTTGCAAATATCGTTATGATAGCATCAATTAATAATATATTAGTTACCATTATTATGGGACTGTAAATATATAATAAGATAACGAAAAATGTAGCAACCCAGTGACTCATGCAATAAGAACAACTTAACAATGCTCCCAGCCTTTCATTGCGCTTATTGACCCAATAACGCAGGAATGAAAAAAATTTACTTTTAGTTATTGTTAAAGATACAGTCGAGACACACATTGACAATATAATTAAGTTAAATATTTTATAAGCCAATATGTTATTCATCCCCTTCTTAACATAAAACTAAAACTCTGCAGCGGGTGTTTCACTCAGATAGGCTAAAGTGTGGAACCGGTTATCTTTATTTTCCATCAATGACTGGTAATTGCCTTGTTCCACGATACGTCCCTGCTCCAAGACAAGAATCCGGTCAGCATTCCTGATGGTTGATATACGATGAGCGATAACCACGATAGTCAGCTTGCCCTGCAGGCTTTCGATAGCCTTTTGTATACGTTTTTCGTTTTCCGAATCCAGAGAACTTGTGGCTTCGTCTAAAATAAGAACTGATGGCTTTCTCAAAAGCGCCCTCGCCAGAACAATACGCTGCCGCTCGCCGCCAGACAGACGTACTCCCCTGTCGCCCACAACGGTATCAAGGCCATCCAGCAGGCTGCCGACAAAAGAATCGACGGAGGCTAACTGCAAAGCTTCCCACATTCTTTCCTCTGAGGCATTTGGACAAACCCATAACAGATTTTCCCTGATGCTAGCATTCATTAAAAAAGCATCCTGGGGTACGTAGCCGATGGAAATCCTCCATGGGTGCAAATTTTCCAACAATGGTTCGCCGTCAATCAAAATTTCTCCCATTTTAGGCGTTAGCAATCCGATCAATAAATCCACCAAAGTGCTTTTACCTGAACCGGAAACACCTACAAATGCAGTGGTCGTACCGGCAGAAAGAACAAAATTCGCCTCTTGCACAGCGTAATTTGCACGGGCGGAGTCATAGTAAAATGAAACGTCGCGAAATTCCACCCCGCGCTTCAATTCTATCTTCTTAAAAGACTCATCTTCCGGCAGGTTTTCCCGGGCGGCAAGGCATTGGTTTTCCAATTCTTTCGTGGCTCGAAAAGCAGGCAGCATCGTGTTTATATTCTGCAACCCCATTTGAAAGGAAGAGAGTCTTGGCCATAGACGGGCTGAAATAACTGAAATCACGATAAACTCCTGAGGGTTGAGCTTAAATATCTCAATGGCGCTGAATAAGGATAAGCTGATAAAAACAGCCGCGCCAACTTTGTACAACATGTTTGTCCGGGTTTGAATTTTATTAAATCTAATAAGATTCTTTTTCATCATATTACGTGTCTTGATAAAGTTATGTATTTGAGCTGTCTCAACACCATAGCTTTTGATCTCTTTTATTCCGTTTAAGTGCTCTGTAAGATCAAATAGTAAATTGCGGTTTAAATTCGAAATATCTTGTCCCATCCTGCGGGATTCCTTAACGAAGGTTTGTAAAAACATAAATAAAATAAAGGCACCGGCCAGCACCAAACAACTCAGACCGGGCGCTATCATAAAAGCAATCACAATTTGTATCAAAGTGATCAGAGCCGTAGTTATCATCTGCAAAAAATAATTTACCCCGCTATAAACACGCATTAATTCAGAAATAATAACATGTGTAATATCCGATTTCGTCCTGGATATTAAAAGCTGCCATTCGGCATAAGCTACCGCCTGGAACAGCCTGACAGATATAAAAACACCAAATGATTGCTGAATATCAAAATTAAGTAGGGATTGATAGCGCTGCAGCCAACTTTGTCCAAAAATAATGCCTGTATATAACAGCAGTACAACCGACAGGTTTAATGGCACACCAATGTTTTGAAAAAAATGATTCAGCCAGGAAGTCAATCCACTGCTTGCTTGCATACCCGGAATAATGCCGGCCACAATTAATAATGGTATAATCAATAATACGCCTATACCTTCCATTATCCCGAGCACAACCATCAGTATCATATTAACCACAAACTTAATTCGCGATAAATTATATAACTCACTGACATAAACCATAAGAATATCCATATATTAATTCCTCGTCTTCAATTTTCGCAAACGCCAACCTTGCTTTCTTCATGTCTTAGAAACCGGCTGAAGATTAGACTGCGGATCAGCATACGCAGGTTGTAGTCATCTGACGCATCGTCATTTATTGTACTAATTCTTGTCAGTCTAGCCTTAATTTTGGTAACATCAAGATACTTCCGTTCAGCATCCAGGAGACCGATGGTTCTTATCTCGGCAACCAGTTCCGGCCAGCAGGACTGCAGTCGCTGGGCCAAATCGGCGCTCTGTTTGCCTCGTACTGTCGCGTTCTGCCGTACTTTGTCCGGTAAAATACCAGTCATGGCCCGCCGGATTAAAAACCGGTCCCAGCCGTTCCGCACATACTGGCTTTCCGGCAAACTGAGACAGAATTCGATCACTCGCTTGTCCATAGTGGGGTCACGCAAGGCCATTCGATAGGCCAGCGCCTGTTTGGTGGTGATAACACCCAGGTGACTGAAAAAATCCGGTCTAAGATGCTGCTTGCGCGCTTCTAAAGAGTCCATTCGATTAATTAATAACGGATCGTACCCGGACCGGCGAAACCGCTCCTGCACAGAGGTACGGCGGGCAAAATCAGGGTTAATGGGTAACAAATCCTGAATTTTCTTGTCACGGTCATTAATCCGGTATAAATATTTTTGCATATCATAAGGCAGCAGCATCCTATATAATTTGAAAAATGCCTTCAGCGGACGGCGCTGACGCCTGGCAATTGCCCTGATCTCATAGAACAACCGGCGCCACTGACCCGCCCGGAGCAGCGATAGCAGATAGGGTGAAAAATCGCCCCAGGAAATGGTGACATTACCGGCACCTCCATGTAAAAGAACACCAATATTACGTTCCAGCGCCACCGCCATAATGCTGTCAATCCAGAACGAGTTCTCGATTGTCTTATAAGGCTGCTCCAGCATGGCCAGCAGCCGGTCAGTATCGCTTAAGGCATGCTTTCCTTCTGAACGGCAGTAGGTCACATCAATATTTCCAATATGTTCCCTTACCGCTTCAATATACGGCGTTTCGTCAGCCAGGCTGCCGGCAGGCAGCCAGTCCCGGTAGCCCGGCATCGGCGCCGCGCTGAAGGCCGGGAGCCGCCGGCTGCTCCTGGCTAGTTCCCGGGCAGCCATACAGGCCACCGAGGTGGAATCCAGCCCTCCGCTCATCATCACCCCCACCGGGCGGATGCTGCGCAAGCGGCAGCGCACCGCTTCACCGAGGACTTCCCGGAAGGCTTCTTCATATTCACCGTCCGACTTCAATTTTAGTTCAGACTGCCGTTCGACCTGCCAGTAAACCTGCTTAATTGCTCCATCAGGGCGTATCGTCAGCGTATGCCCGGCAGGCAATAGACGAACATTCTGATACAAAGTCAGTTCGGGGTTCAGTTGATGCATTACGGAAGGCATAGCCAGGAAATCGGCAATCCAGGTCTCATTATGCTCTTTGGTAATCTCCGGCAGAACGAATAGTGGCTTGATCAGGGTGGAAAAGACAAATATCTCCGCCGACCGGTAATAGTAAAACGCCCTTGTCCCTGTAGGGTCTACGGCGCAAAACAGTTCCTGCTGCTTTTCATCCCAAATGGCGAAGGCGAAATCGCCCACAAGGTATTTCAGGCAGTTCTGACCCCATTTCCGAAAGGCCTGCAAAATCAACAGGCTGTCCGGTATGCCGTCCCGGTAGCAATGATCGATACCTAGCCTGTCGCATAACTCGACACGGTTGTCAATGATGGCATCCGCCGTAATCGTTAAACCGGCCATATTATCATGGTATGGGAGAATTTCCCGCAACGCCTCGGGAGTTATATGCTGGGCATGGCAGCCGAAAAACACCTGTCCCTCCTGCCAGGTTCCCGTAGCGTCCGCATGATAGATACCCAATTCCCGCATCATGGCCGCGCCCGTTTCCGGGGCAACCGGTCTGCCGCCACAATAGTAAATGCCGCATATAGCGCTCATATCTTTTTAACACCATTTTCGTCAGAAATTAAAATAACAGTAAATGGTTCCCGCCCCGGGCCACCGGTTACTATCGTTTCACAACATTTTAGCCGGTGTGATTTACAGGTTGAAATTATGTGTCATATAAAAATAGAGCGGCGCAAGCCTTGCGCCTATAATATAGAAGGCCCATTGGCTTTTACCGCCAAATAACGTTATTCCCGGGCAGCCGTGAAACAAATGCCGGAAATATGTGTCCTCCGGGGGATTTTTCTGCTAGTACCTGATGATACTAGCTATAACGATAAAGCATTACACCCAGTGAGATAAAACTGCCAAAACGGTTAACACTCCTACAGCGTGTCTATGAGCAGCAGCAAGTACCATCAGGAACTATGTCTCCGTCTAACCCAGTCATATTTGTCCACATATCAGTGTTATCTCCTACCTTATCATCTTCTGTCATTCTAACTTTAATTTCGGTTATTTGCGGTTCGGACCATAGTTGTTTCATTTCTTCACCTCCTTTACTTTGATTCCTTGTATCCCCCATCATCGGAAAACTTACCCACTATAATAAACCGTTTCTGGCCATGGCCACCGGTTATTATCGTTCCGCCGCATCTTAGCCAGGCATGGGCTATAAGACCGCTTCCCTCATCCCTGCCCACTCCGAGATATAGTGTATTGGTTATGCCGCGCCGCCGGAGTATAATTTTACCCGCTATCGCCTGGACCAGACACTTGCTTTCCCATGGTGTATAGCGGCTCACTGTTTCAACCACCCGGCCAAACCATCTGGCTGCTTCAAGCTTTGCAACGTCTTCCTTCACTGGCGATTCCCGCATATGTTTCCCGAGAAGCGGAGCCAGCCAGCGAAAAGGCAGCAATAGAATAGCCAACCGCACAACCCCTGTCAAGGAGAAGGCTTCTATGAACAGCCACTGCTCCCGCCATGACAAACCAAAGAATTTTAATACCCGTCTAATCAATATCAACAAGCCTTTGTGAATGAAGATTATTTAAAAACGCCAGCACATCACACTGACAGGTTTTTTCTTCCACGTCATATTCTTCTAGCAGCGCCGCCACTACCTCCCGAACCGTATGCGGTTTTTCGAGCAGTTCCCAGATGCGGCTGCCGATACCGTCCAATCCGTAATATTTGCCCTTTTCAATGTTCAGCATGACTTTTTCCCCGTCCATATCGACAGCCACAAGCCCATTAGCCTGGGCAACAACGGTATCAAACCCGATTTCTTTTGTTATTTCCATATTTCTCAATCCCCCTTTTTGAAGCTTAGTATTATACCGCCCTGTCGGCAAGCAGTCGCGTCAAATCCTGCTGCACAAGAAGTACCTGCTCTTCCAGTGTAAACACCCCTTCCGGCCTGGTCAGGCGGGAAACGGCAACCTGCCTGGCTATGGCTACACAATGTTTAAAATGAGTCGCTTTTAGACCAAGTCCTTCAATTAACCAGGGCCGGTAGGTATGACTCATCAACACTGCCAGTTTGTCCATACCCGAAAGAGACCTAATGGTTACATCCCGGTACCTTTCCACTCCGAGTTCATATACAGCAACCAGTGGCACAGGTGATTGCCAAAATCCCTTATGTACCGGTACGGCAAACTTGTCCTTATTAATTCCAATATAAAACGGTGTAAGAGAAACAGTATCAACCCCCATGGTTTCCGCACTGTCCCGCCACAGCTTCTGTTGAGGGTAGGCGGAGTGTACCCATGCAACACCGTCCGCATCCAGTGTCACTGCCGCCACATCATCTGTTAAAAAAGAATACCCGCATTCTCTAAAGGCGGCTAACAATGACGATTTACCGGCACCGGATACCCCGGTAAAAATCACACAGCACCCATTGACAACCACAGCACTGCCGTGAATGGGAAGGATTCCCCGCTGCATAAGCAGCGATCCAAAGGCAGTACCCAGGAGAAAGAGCCGCACAAAACGTTCATCCGCCTGTTCAGCAGGCTCTACAAGGATGCAGTTTCCATTGGTCACGTAATAACGGCCCACCCTCGGGACTTGTAAGAGAAATTGGTTCTTTGCCACCTGGTAACTCTTAGTTTTTTCAACAGCGTCTGTAATACCGGTAGGAACTTTACCAAAACTAATACTGACCTCCGGCGCATCAGACGTATCAATCGCAGTCAAAAGCTCCGGTAATAAAATATCTGACGCGATGTGGAGGCCAAAAACTTTGTAGCGGTATCTTTTGAAGCTTTTTTTCAGATTTATCATGTTGAGCTCATGGCTAAAATGATTTTTTCGATTTTCCAACAACATAACTAGTGTCCTCCTGGCGCTTTATTAACTAAATTCCCGGTTCAATGTATTTGCGATATCCGCTGCAAGTATAGGGTCATGTTGCTTACGACCACATCAATGAAGTAGGATTTGAAACGGTTTCTTAGCGTCTATCTTACCATATTCGCCTGTGCAGCAATATCCTACCAAAGGATGATAACACCTGTATATCAGTTGTAGGTATGAGCATGATTTGGGTATGATTTTTGAGGAAAAGTTTGACTAAAAAGAGGACCGTCGCTCTTAATCGTGAATTTGTAAAGCAGCCAACAATAACTATTTAAAAGAAAGGTGTTCCCAGAACTATGGTGCACAGATAAGTTTATTTTTAGGAACACTACGAATCAATTTCCTATTATTGAAAACTTGCGATGCCGAATAGAAAACCTAAGTTAATTACCTGCTTTAAGATTAATGCGATAGGATTTAGCAGGCAAAGGCGATATAATATTTATAAATTAGCTAGAACTTCGAAAAGAAAGTGGGGAACGCCAAAAAACAGATTTAGGGATTTCCTTTGACCTGATCCGGCCGGAGATGCTGGATTGGATAAAGGCTGACGGAGCGGAGTTGGTCAAAGAGATTAACGACACCACAAAGGAGGCGCTACGGGTAACGCTGGCCGAAGGGATAGAGCAGTGTGAGTCAATACCGAAGCTAAGGGACTGCATAAGTGCGGTCTTTACTGATGTCAAGGAAAAATGACGACGACTATTGCCCGAACGGAGATGCATGGGAGTGTAACCCATGGAACGTTTGCCACATATAATAAAGCAGATGTGGAGTAAAAGGAATGGCTTGCCACAATGGACAACAGGACTAGGGACAGCCATATAACATCGACGGGCAGATAAAAACCATTGATGAAAAGTTTTCAAATGGACTGATGTATCCGGGCGGAAGTGGACCGGCGAAAGAGGTCTGTTTTTAACCAAATATTCTGTAGATAGATGACCATTTGTTATGCTGTTTTTATAAAATACATAAGAAAAATTTATTACCTCGTATTAAGTATATTAGCCTCATTCACTGGAGTATCATCAAGAAGGAATATAGTCCTAGCAGCCTGTCTGAGAATTGTAAAATGATATGAAATCCATACCATGAAGCACAAAATGCTGTGTTAAATCAAGTTGAAGAATCTATATATAGATTCAGTTGGAATAAGCTGTTAATAAATGTTCAGGCTGCTAGTTAAAACTGGGTGTCAAATGCATCGGCCTGATGTTTATTGTATTGTTTAATCCAAATATATAAGGTTTTTGCGCTGATTCCAAGATCATCCGCTACGCTTAGTGCACTACGGCCTTTTTCAACAACCAAGCGTACAGCTTCAAGTTTGAATTCTTTGTCGTATCAGTTGATCCCATTATGGACACCTCCAGTACTTTGATTTTATCTCAGTTCTGCGTGTCCATCAATTCGAGTACAGGGCAAGTCGAGTACAGGGCAAGGTATTGCTGCTGTATGGGTAGATGCTACAGGGGCAACGGTATAAGGAATAGGGGGTATTAACTTTGTTTCAAATAAAGAGGTTTTTACTTTGCATAACACTACTATTACTGGTAATATTCGTTCACTGTACGGCCTTTGCAGATAACTATACTTATGTTACACCACAAGATTATGGTGCAATAAGCAATGATGCAATTGACGATACAATTGCTTTTAAAACATCAATCGCGACAGGTTTACCAGTTTATGTCCCACCTGGCCTATATTTAATAAGTGACACCTTACAACTCCAAAATTCCATCATATTTGATGGCAAGATAAAAATGACAAACTATAGGAAGAATTGCCTTGAAATTAAAAATAAAGTAAACGAAAAGACTTTATTCATTGTGGACCCGGATATTGATGGCGGTTGGGGTGGCGCAGGGTGCCCTATCAATTTTGGTGATAATGGTTTTTACATCGGAGATAAAGGTCATGCAATTGCAGTTCTTTCGTCTACAAACATTGCCGTACTTGGAGGGAATTTATCTAACTTAGGTGGGGATGGGATTTTTTTAGGTATTGATACTAATGTTTCAGATAGTGATGAGAACTATTCACCAACAAATATTAGTGTTGATGGCACAACTATAAACAATACCAATCGCTTAAATATTTGTATTGAAGCTGGTGTCAATTGCAATTTCCGTAATATAAGCGGGTATAAACACAATAATTTTGTGGCTGGAATCGACATCGAGCCAAATAGTGCTAGGCCAAATGCCACTATCAATAATATATTATTTAATGGTTGTTATATTGTTTCTGACGGATCTAGCGTTAGTGACGATCCAATATCGCAGTACGGGTTAAATGTGCCTGGGAAAGCGGAGCCATTCCAAATTGACTGTGTTTCTGTTGATGTACCACACACTTGGGGCAGCATAACGGTTAAAAACTCTACTTTTGTTGCTGCTAATTGTTTTGCTGTAAGGTGTTTGGGAGAAAGTAACCTTGATTATTTTACGGATGTTTTAACCTTTGAGAATTGTAAATTCGAATCAAACTATGGTGGTTTTGTATTATGGGGCAAAAGAAACATTATCGTTAAAGATTGTGATATTAACTTATCAAAAGATGCTTATAAGGAATCAACTATTTTATCAAAAGCAGATAGTGAAGGAAAATATAACTGTGAGGTTAATATTGATAATTTAAATTATACAAGCGAGGGAAATAATCGACTTCATATTTACCAGATTGGTAGAATAACAGTTAAAGATTCTAAAATTGCAACATTAACCGCTAATAAATGCGAAAACATTAAGGTTGAGAATTGTATTCAGTAGCGTAACATAAAAATCGTCTTTAAAAGTCAATACCAAGAAATAAAAAACATATGTTTAAAATCTCTAAAAAATCGTCAAAGGGCTTGAACATGGTTTCCTTCAGTAATTGCTGGATCTCCAGCATGGATTTCTTTACCTTTAAATTAACCCGGGTCAGCAGTAGCAGCAGGCAGTAAGTAATGTATATTTCGCAATCTAAAGCCAATTATCCTGGTTTCTGTTAATATTCAGACAGGCTGCTAGTCCACAATCCCTTGTGGGTAGCCTAGTTGAGCCTTGTGTGTATCTTGTTACTGTCGAACGCGGGTACTTTAGACCGTGGTTTTTTTAAGCGACGATATAGAAAACAAAACGGGTGTAAAACATAATACAAGCCAAAAAGCCTATCGGGCAATGATATGGTCATGAAATCATTAATAGATGGACTGAAGAGCTTACTGAGGTCTTTCAAGATATAATTAAATCTGTTTTTCCATCCTCTACGTGTGTAAAATTTATAAATATCTTGCCAATAGCTAACGCATAGACCATTAGAGCCCCAAATTTCATATTCCGCAGTGGCAATGCACACGTTTATGGCCAACTGGGATAGCCACCATGCCGCACGGTCAGAAGCTACAACTGATTGAAAATTAGCCGGTATAGGCGCGTTCAAAAGCCCATTAGCTAATATTAACGACTGATGTAATAGTGTTTGTATACCAGTGCTTTTGGCCATAAACGCTGTCTTTTCCCAGTCAATACCTTCATGCTGAGCAAACCTGGCAATATCAACCAGCCAGCGCAAGCGAAACCAAGCATGGCCGGCCCCGTGCAATATCAAATATATTAACCAATCCTCATCATAAAGTACTGGTAGCAGATAACCTGCTATCTCAATTCTGGTAATGTTACTTTCGTTGGGAAATGGAAGTTCATGAATACTTTTACCAAATCTCCAGTGTAATTCTATATTAACATTCTTCGTGTTGTGCCAGTAACTGACATGGAAATTTTGATGTAAAGATCTTTTTATTATCATGAACTGCCTGGATGTAAAATTTTGTTCAGGATATGGAATATCAATTTTAAGATAACCTTCTTTTTCTAATATCCCCTGTGCTTTGACCAATTCACCGGGCGGAACCAGGATGTCGATATCCTTGTACGGTCGAATGGCTACATCCCCATACAACCGCGAGGCCAGAGGAGGCCCTTTTAACACTACTGCACGGATGCCGTGGCTTTCCAAACATTTTACCATCCTTACTGTTTCCCCGGTCAAATATAATCCCTGCATGGCGTTATCCCGGTATTTTTGCTGCAAATAACCAATGGTATTTTCATGTATGGCAGGGTTGTTTAATTGGCTTAGCGTTTCATAAACAAGCGGATACACCCGGTGGTGCAGAGCCAGCTGCAACAACACATCCCAATTAACAGGCTTTAGCAGCAAGTTTTGTGTTTTGGCTATATTGCCAGAGGTGCTGGCCAGCATTAGCCAAAGCTCGTGTGATATTTTTCCAAAAGGGTTACCTGTCATATTACCACCCCGTCACTATTCTTCATATCGCTCATGTAACGCCCTTAGCTTGGCTCACAGACTGTTCCCTAATGATAGTTTTTGGGTATAGCGCAAGCCAGGTCCCAAAATTACCCGAGCAGATAACCTTTTATTTTTCTTTTTAAACCATCGGGTATACACTTTATTATTCGTCTTTTTATTATATACTTTTTGTATTTGCGTTGATAATCTTTATCCAATCCGTCAGCGCCAACAGTTTTCCACAAAGTCAAAATACGTTCTCTTTCTTCAGGTATTGGTGAAACATCTCGTAAGCTACCATTCTTTACAAGGATTTTCTCTAAATTCGTTGGAAACAGTTCAATTTTATCTCTTACTAAATTGATTATTTTTTGCCCCATGAGAGAATTAACCAAAAGTGCTGATACACCGTTTGTACGATTAACATCCGGATGCGTCTCCTCAACTCCCCAATAATCGCACATGGTAAAATCGCCAGGGCGCTCAACGCACATATATTTGCAATTATAACAACTATCTCGCATTATTGAACGGTTCAAAAAGTACGTACAATAATATGAATCATACTCTTGTATAAGTTTATCGAACTCTTCCCCACACTTTTCGTATTCTATCCTTACTGTTTTTCCCCAGCCGTCATATTTTCCGCGGAAGCAAAAATTTTTTATTTCAATGTGGTATTTTTTATTCAAAAAATTTACATAATTGCGAAAGAACTCCGGACTAGGTACACCATGACAGGACAAATCTGCCGTAATCAGATTTCCATACTCTTTTCCAAGAAAAGAATTCAATGCTCCCACCTGGCAAGGGGTTCCAGTAAAAAGCACTAATCTATTATCCTGTAAATATTTCTTAATTTGCTTATAACAATCTCCTATATAGCTCTGAACATATTTTGATCCTTGAATTTTTTTTATATCACCATACTTCTCAACTCCAATGTGAATTGCTTGTATTTTCTCGTCAAATGCACATCCGAAAACAACGCCATTTCGATCTAGTACATACTCCGCCAGTACGCCAAATACACCGCCAGAAGCACTCCGATTTAATACATCCATGTTTTTGTTGATTGCGGCATAAGTTACTACGGGTTGCTTCCCGTCTTTTTTGTCTTTTGAAAATGCACAGATAGACCTACATCTCCCACAACCCAAGCACTTCTGCTCATCAATGAACGGATATGCAAATCCACACTCATCCATTTGCATTATTATTGCACTCTGTTCGCATACAGCTGCGCAAGAACCGCAACCACAGCAATCTTCCTTAATGCTATAAACCTGCTCCATAACAACTCCACCTTATTTAATACTAACGCACAGCTTAATTGCATTTGTTAGGTAACTAACTGACCTTTCTCTTTCTCTATCTAATTTTTGGTCAATATATTTAAAATCAATGATGCTTTCATTTAACTTCAGCTCATCCATGTTATTTATAAATCTTTCGTTCATTTCGAACATATTCATAATTGATTCTATGCGACTCGACTGGTCTGAATTATGAGCATATTGACGTTTAAAAACATATATCTGCGAATGAAACACTAGTGAAAAGGCCAAAGCATGAAACGAATCCGTGCAGACATAACTTGCACCGTCAATCATTGATAAAAAATTCCATGGACTACCGCCGACATATTTAACAGAATCCATCATTGAATATGCTTCATGTCTATGTCCAAAAGCCACAATCTGAAATCCGGTTTTCTGCCGAATTTTATTGATGCTATTTACTGCGATTTCACTCGGCTTATCTAAAAAATACATTAATATATATTTTGAATCCAATACATCAATATCTTTAGTTGAATATTCTGACCTCCATTGGCTTGGGGTTAATAGTAGCACCGGATCAAGCACAACTTTAACCTCGCGCCCTGTTAGTTCTTTGATTATTGCAACACCATTCGACTCACGTACCGATAGTGCTTTATAATCGCTGATGTATTTCTTATATTTACTTCTGTTATATTTAGCAACAGATGAAGTTGCAAAACTAGGACCCCATGCAACACGTTTATGTTTAGGTGCGAATCGAAGAAAATGTATTTTATTAATAATGAACCAATCCCCATTCCAAATCTGATCACTTCCGCTAATAAATGCAATATATTCATTTTTTTTCGCTTCAAGTAACATGTTTCTGTAAGAACGTTCTATGCTGTTTATTTCAATTTTAACAAAGTCGTCAATCGCCATCAGATTATCTTCAGAAAGTGTTTTCAATGCTGCTCTTCTAGAGGATTTCCATAATTTATAAAACTTAGTGATATACCTCGGATAACGCAAACACATACATGCACCATCTAGCAAATACAAGATTTTGCCAACAATTTGTCCGGCTTTCCCATCTCTTCTTCGAAAAAGGACACAATCCATTCCCGAATAGGATAATACTTTTTGGGTCGCATAGCACTGAAGGACCGAGCCATAATTGTAATTACAAAATGTTATCTGACCAATTTTCATTAATATTCACCCTTGAAAACTTGATTTTTAATGTTTCATATATCTCATAGCTATAACAAAAATAACCCTAAACAAGCAAAGAGCAGCTTCGGTACAACTCCGCAAAATTGCTATATTGATTAATGTAAACGAACCGGAAATGAATAGTGCCACAAGACCTGTCCCATGGAAAGTGGCAGATATTATAGTAGCCCGAGTAGCAAGCTTTTCTTTCCCCATAGTTCCAAGTACCGGAAAACCCAATAGCTGCGCAGGAAAAGAAAAGAATAGAACCGGCAACAATAAACAGAATATTGGTGCTGCGGCTGAGTACCCACTACCTGCAACAATATATATAGCCAAATCTGCCAACCAATATGAAACGGCTATGCCCATAATTATGACGGGCATAATGAACATCAAAATCTTTTTTATCAGGCCATAGTCTCTTTTTGCAACCATGTGTGGATACACACTGCTAATTATTGGGTCATATAGTGCCTGAATTGCGGTTATAACTTGATATGCTACACCCCAATAGGCAATTTCTTGGGTAGTTATACTAGAAAATCCCATTAGAATAATATTGGTAGCACTAAAAGCTGTCGTTGCAAAAACCGCAACAAAATAGACTCCGGAATCCTTTAATGTACTCCAAACATTATGCAACTTTAACCAACACAATTTTAGATTGAGTTTTTTTAGTACATGGTACCAAGAAAATGCAACAGCAACGCCTGTCCCGATAGTATATAAAACAGGAATCCATAAAAGATCGGATTTGTCTTTGACGAATACTAAAATCAATACTGCACTAATTAATTTTGCGATGACATATCTGACCGTGATAATCTCCATCTTTTCAATACCACGATAAATATAATCAGGAAGAAAAATTGAAATCAAAACAGAGCTAAAATACAAATATGTTAATAGGATATTTTCTTTCAGTATTGCAATATACGGAATCAGAATAAACAAAAAAACCGCACTAATGATTACCAGGACAATCTTGGCGGCGATAACGTCGCCCAATAATAAAGATAGCTTTGTTCTATTGTCCCTATTTTCCGATGCCACCTTAGTTGCTGAATAATTGAATCCGAAATCAACAAACAGCTGAAAGTATGTCATCATAGCAGTCATATAGGTTATAATTCCATAACCATCTGGCTCCAATACTCTTGTAAGATACGGCAATGTGACTAAAGGCAATATGTATTTCGCCGCAGTCATTAGATATAACATAAATGTGTTCTTATAAAGTGTCTTGTTTTTCACACTAATATCTCTACTCCACTTTACTAACAAAACTCAAAATTCGGCTACTCTGTAAGTTGGCTTATTCTATATGTTTTTGTTAGCTTCTGTTTGCATGTGTATCCAGAATAAATAAATGAAAGCCAGAAAATCATTAAGATAAAACTTGTTATATTTGCCACAAAAAGCAATCCCAAATACATTAAACTTAAACAAGAAGAAAAGCCTTTTGTATGTAGCATACAATTCATGAGAGTCATAGCAAGCAGAATAAAGCCAATAATTCCAGTTGCATACACTGTCTCCATAAAACCCGTGAAATAATTGGCAGGCAGCGCACTATATCCAAGGCCCCAAATCCAATCATGCATTGAAAGACCACTAAAATACGTTTCCCACCAAAAAAGTCGTCCAGATATGGCATTATAGCCATCAACTTCGCCAAAAACTCGCTGAATTGCCTTAGAAAAAAAGTTAAATTGCATTAATACAAAATAAGCTAGTGACCCTACTGTTAAACTAGCAAGAATTCTGAAAATAAGCGTTCTTCTTTTTTGAAAGTTTTTCAGAATCCATAGCACCCATGAAACTAAACTCAAAGCTATCCCGATACCAGAAGTCGTCATAAATATACCAAGTGTGATGACAACTGCTTTTGTTGTGTTTAATTTGCTTTCCGTACTTAAAAACAGTACTGATACTAATCCAATAATAGTATATTCCGCAAAATGTGCAGGTTCTGCAAAGAAAGCAGAAGGTCTAAAAAGCCCTGCCATAGTAGTTGAATCTATTTTATTTTGCATATACTCAATAAGCCAAGCATGTACAAACACTACAGGTGATGACAATCCGACAGTATAATATAAAACATATTGCACCATAACAACTATACTGGCAATGATTGATATATTCTCAATGATCTTTCTTGCTTTATTTACATCAAATACGTTAGAAACAACAATTGCAGTAATATATATATAAATGACAACAAACAATATTAAATCAATCGGTCTTCCTACACATTTTGATATGGCCCACACACAGTATAAAAATAGGGGTAGAGTCCTATATATATTATTGTGTCTGCAAATACCTTCTATCACCTTCAACAGAAATATAGGAGAAAATAATAGAACAAATACGGTTACGCAACTCATTTCTGTGAAAGGAAATTTATACATCATTAATACAGGAATCATTACAATAAGTCCAGTATATATTATATTTGTCTTTAATATTAACCTTTTATGACTCATAACCTATTACTCCGTTTACCGTTTGTTTTAATGTCAATTATTTCCATAATTGCAGAGTATCTTTTCCAGTCGCCAAGATTCCTTTGTTATATTAAAATTTCCTTCTTTTATCTTTTCGTACCCTTGCAATCTGTCGTGCGTAACAGAATTAAGTTTTTGAAATGCTTTTTTTGCCCATTCCTCTGGATTGTTTTTCAAAGGCACATAACTTAGAAGGTCAGTTACCTTTACCTCCGGCGGAACAACCTCAGCAGAAGTTAAGCATGGCAATCCCGCTGTCTGTGCCTCTATCAGAACAATACCCAATCCCTCAAAGCGTGAAGGCAGAATAAATAAGTCCATCGCCTGATATAGTTCTTCAACATTTCTACAAGGGCCTAACAATAACACCGAATCTTCTATTCCATACTCTTTCACTTTTGCCTTGACTTCCGGCATTAAATCCCCGTCACCGGCAATCATTAGAACTGAATCTTCATTGATTTTTAGTATTTCATTGAATATATCAATTAAAAACAAAGGATTCTTCTCAAAAACTATTCTTCCGACAAATCCGAACACAGTTTTCCCTTCCATCCTGTATTGCTGGCGAATCTTATTTCTGACCTCTGAATTAAATTTAAAACATTCTACATTAATGGCATTGTAAATCATTTCACCGGCATCTGGATTTCCAAACATAAATGCAGATGAAAGTTTTGAATTTGTCAGGCGCTTAATCTTGCAAAGCCTCAGCACATGTTTATTAAAGCCATGTAGGCCTTTTAACAGCACACCACAATCGTGTAAATTATTAGTGTGTGAATGCACTGCAACTTTATAGCCAAGAAGTTTACAAAGGAATATCGGGAATGAGTATGACAATGAATACATATTGAAATACACAATTCTCCATGTAAAATTTTTCTGTTTTAGCAAGGTATACCATGATAAAATATTCTTAAGCAGCATCTGACGTTTAGGCGGAATGAAGTATATTTTTCCATCTTTATTTTCAATGGCATCTTTATGTATACAGCTATCCCCTTCAATAACATAATCAAATATACAATCATCACCCATATAATTTTTCATATTCAATAAAAATGTTTCAATGCCACCTAGCTTATTCGTTGACATGCCATATACTAGAATTCTCATCCAACCTCTCTCCATTCAAATACTTCTTATTCAGTCCAAATCGGTGAATGTTTTATATTTAACTCGTCTGCATTTAAACTTTTTTACACCCTACAACCTCTAGATCATTTAATAAGTTATTATCAAAGGAAATTGTGTTTAACAACTTTGGGTATTGGAAATTACATAAGAATTCCATATATAACCAAATCTAATTGCAAAAATAATCCGGATGATTTGATAAAATGTGTTTTAAAGTTTCGGGGATCCCATGGCCTGGGAAAATATGACATGAATCATTAAGTGACAATACAATCGGCTTGACTGATAACTCGTATTGCTTTAAAGAACCGCTCGGTAATGTCACTACCGTATTTTTTTCTGGTATCAAGTTATCTCCGGAAAATACCGCCATATTATCAATGAGAATTATTGAGCTACCTGCTGAATGACCACCGATTGAAACTGCATTTATACGATGTCTGCCAAAGGTAAATTCATATTCATTCTTGTAAATTACATCAGCTTTGCATGAAAATGATGTGGCACATCCATTTCCAGCAATTGATGCTTCCCCTATGTGTGCTTGCATAACCAAATTATAATATCTTGACAGGTTTTTCCTCGGATAAGGCAGAGCTTCCGCACAAAAGGCAGAACAAATAACTACGCATGGCAATTGTTTTTTATAATAATTGACACCTGAAATATGATCGTAATGTTCATGTGTCAATAAAATTTTTAACACTTTAACCTTATATTCAAAAATTATATCTGTTACTTCATCATTTACAATGGGATCAATGATTATTCCATTTTTCCCCGAAAATACTACATACATATTTGAATTAATCTGAGTTTCTGTATATGTATATATTTCTAAGTCCTTAAAAGTATATTCTAATATCTTTTTTGATGTAAGCATCGCCATGTACTTAAAATTCAATCTTCCTTCCTAATTCAGCGGACATATATGCGGCATAAATTATTTTGATTGTATCATAAGCTAATTTAAATCCGGATTTAGGTTCACGATCATAATATATGGCTTCCATGAAATCCTGCATCTCATCTGTATAGCCGCGAATTATCTCATCAGCTAAAAATGGATTGTTCCATCCGGTTTTTGATGGAAGCATTTCTGAAATATATACATCATCAAGTCTCTCTTCATCTAAGAAATAGGTGCTCATTAAATCTGACATTGTCAGATTACATTTGATTGCAGCATCATTACAATACAGCTCAATATAATTCTTGCTTCCGCCCAACAAGGTATCTGTTGCAATTATCAATGCTCTTGACTCGTCAGAAAATGTCAATATTACTGTACCACAGTCTTCTACATCATTAGGTCTCGCAGCTATATGCCGGTGATCATATTCAGAGAGATTTACAGTTACTCGTCCCATATCAGCCAGTACGCTTTTTACCGTAATCTCTTCCCCCAGCGCTTTGGCTTCCTGCTCTTTCAGCCACAAAATAGCAGACAAGGGATGAGCACCCGTCCTCAGAAATGTTCCGCCACCTGTTTTATTCCATTCACCGGCAACAGGTGAACTTGAACCTTTCAGGCTTTCTTCGCCCTTGCTGTACAATATCTTACTTTTTTTCTTGCTAATTATTTCTGCTGCTTTCAGAACAGCCGGTGCATATACAAAGTTTTCAGCGTACATGAACTTTCTGTCTGAAGCCACAATAATTGACTTCAAATTTTCTATAGATTTCAGCAACTTTTCGTACATAACCTGTTTTGATACATTTAATCCAATAGGTGTAATGTCGTTCTTTTCCCCAAAATATCCACTTAAAGGTTTTTCACATATTACGTGTTTACCTGCCGCGAGTGCTTTCTCAATCATTTCTGCATGAACATAAGGCGGCGTACAAATATCAATTACATCTATCTCAGGGTCATTCAGTAAATCATTGAAATCTAGTGATGCGTATTCAAACCCATATAACTCTTTTGCTGCTTCAACCTGTTCAATTCTTCTTGCAATTATTCTCTTATATCGTAAAGGAATTCCACTAAACCTTCGCAATGCAATCATGTGTAATTCAGTTGCTCTTCCTGCACCGGCCATTCCTATTACAACTGGTTTATTGATCATATGGATATATCACCTACTTTAAATTACGTCGCTTGTATTTCTTCGGTTTTGAAAACTAATTCATGATTTTTCATTTTATGCTATTTTCCTTTCGACAAGCTTTATAAGTTCGCCAACAATTTTAATAGAAGGTGAGTTAAGTTCATCGTCACTGAATTCAAACCCAAATTCATCCTCCAATTCAATAATAAACTTAACAAGTCCAAGCGAATCAATATATCCCTGCTCGATATAATTCAAAGTATATACGTTAGTATCTTCTGAAACAGTATAATTCTTCTGGATGTATTTTAAAATAAACTCTTCAACTTTTGCCATCTTTATAACTCCTTTCAAAATTATGCATTTTCACATTGCAGCCGCACATATTCCATCAGTTTGGTTTTCATTATTTTTCCCATTGAATTCTTTGGAAGCTTATCAACAAAAAATATCTTATGCGGTTGCTGAAAATCCGCCAAATTTCTTGCGCACTGAACCTGCACCATACGTTTCCTCAAGGTTTTGCCCTGCTTGATTTCAACAGCAAGCGCAACAACCTCACTCAAACGTTCATCCGGATACGCAAAAACAGCACATTCGCTTACTTCCGGAATTTCCAAAACACATTTTTCTACATCATTCGGATAAACATTGATACCACCGGTAATAATCAATTCTTTTTTACGGCCAGAGAAGTACAAATATCCATCCTCATCAAGATAACCCATATCACCCGTTTTAAAATACCCATCTGCCATTGCATTATTAAAAGCATCCGGTAAACCGTAATAACCGTTGCAAACAAGCGTTGATTTGCAAACAATTTCACCGATTTCATCAGTATCGGCTATTTCTCCGTTATCACGCAAGATTCGTATTTCTACTTCAGGAAAGCATCTGCCTACCGACTTCTGTTTGTTAATAGCTTCTTTAAAGTTAATATCGGTTACCGTCGATGTCTCTGAGGTACCGTACATTTCATGGAAATTGCAATGAAGCTTATTAATCAGTTCCTTCCGAACATATGGTTCAAGTAATGCAGAAGATGATACAATACATTTTAAACTGTCAATTTCGGGAACAAATGGACTGGAAAGTAGATCAACTATTTGCGCTAACTGAGAAGACACCGCAATTGTAAATGTAACATTTTGTTCTTTAACACAATTTAACCAAATATGAGGGGTAAATCGGGGAAGTAAAACAGATGTACCGCCAATAATCAGAGGCATAATAACTAACCGCTCTGCCAATGAATGATACAATGGAGTTGCAGCAAGAACGCTATCATCTTTTGTAATGTTATACATTCTGATATGTGCCATCGCACGAAGATATTTATTTTTCTGCGTCAAATCTATAGGCTTCGGTAAACCGGTTGAACCAGAAGTCATTGTCAATATCAATGTTTCATCACCGGTAACTCGGCCTATAATCGGACGCTCAACCGATTCCTTCTGTATATCACTAAACGGAATTGTTCCCGGGCATTCATCATCAAGACAAATGCAAATACCGTCCATATCAATTCCGCCGGATTTTTCACATTCTTCATAAAAAGCTTTACGAGCAATTAAATGTTTTACGTCACCCGCTTTGAAAGCGGTCTTTATGGCTGAAACAGGCAATGTAGGATTAATTGGAACAAGGGCTACACCAAGATTTGCTGCAGCAAAAATCAATGCTACAGATTTAATACTATTAGTCATGGGAATACCAATGTGATCTCTATATTGAACTCCATTATGCAACAACAAGTTAGAGTATCGGCTAACTAACTCCGATAACTCTTGATATGTATTAGTTTTTCCATCACACCAGATGGCTTTCTTATCCGGATAATTTGCGGCGCTTTCATAAAACATGTCAGATAATCTTCTCATAAAGTACCCCTATTCTTTAATTTAGTTGGGTAATATTCTCGCTGGATTGCAGAAAGTTTTCTGTCCTTCTGCAATATCTTTAATAACAATACTTCCAAGTCCAAGATAGGCATCGTCACCGATTTTCACGCCATATGTAATAGCCACATTAGCAGCCAAAAAAACTCTTTTACCGATTTTAACATTTGGCAAAATAGAACACATTCCGCTAATAGTAGAATAATCACCGACTTCCACGTCATGTCCTATTCCCGATGAAAGTATTGTTACAAAATCACCGACTCGGGAATTTACGGAAAGTTTGGCATTAGGAAACATTACCAGCCCCTCACCGTGTTTACTAAATTGTGTCAGTGTAGCTGTCGGATGTATTACATCTGTGAAAACAGCCCCTTTTGCCTTCATCATAGTTACAATTTTCTCCTTGGTTTTCGGGTTTCCGATTGCTAAGGTAAATATTTCATCTTCTTTTGGGTGCCAATCAGCGATTCTGCCTATTACGTGATAATCGCACTCTAACCCGTCGAGTGCCTGCAGGTTGTCGTCAATGAAACCGGCAATCTCCCATGTGGGGGATGTTTCGTTTATATCCTTAATCCATTGCAACAATTCACGGCCATAACCACCCGCACCAATTATAATGATCTTTTTCATTTAACTACTCTCCTGATTTTTGTCCTCGCTGTATAAAACTAATCCCAAAGCCCATTGTGCCAATTTAGAACTACTCAGTTCTGCCTTTTGCATCACGAATAGTACAAAGCCGGAAACTATACCATAATCGTTATATCTACAAACATATTTGGGATAAAGCAACTACTTTTATGAGGAATATTCCACTCGGTTTCTGAAAACGTTTCATATGCATAAACATTTTTGAACAATATGCTCATAGGTCTTACAGTAACTATAATTGCTTCGTACGTCAGCGTATGTTCTTTCTGCATATCACCAGGCATATAGATAATATCTGGCTGAAACTGGCGAATTAAATCTACATTTTGCCGTTTAACTTGTACCTTGGAACATCCTCAATCATCACAGCAGGAAACTCCAAAAAATATGTTTGTGAAATACCAATTAAACAATGACTTGTTGAAATTTCGGGGTAAAGATTGTGCGGCCACTTATCATATATTTCCTTATTTATTTGAAACACTGGCAGTTTTCCCTGGTGACGATACATACATCTACTTTATCACCTTTCGCAATATGCCGAGCCATTGTTCCACCGCAACCGAGAATTTCATCATCAAGGTAAAAACCAATACCTTCATAATAAACCATCATAATCAACCTACGTTTGCTATTACCTTTTTAACTTCGTTTTCAGATCCAGATAAAGCTTCTTGTTTACTTCTTGTATCATCAAGATTTTTACCGTTGAATCGAACTCTTGTGTCATTAGTTCTGTAAGAACTTCCTTTTACTGCTTCCAGTGCAATCCCGATTATCATCTTAACATCCAACACAAAGCTAATGTTTTCTATGTAATAAATATCGTTCTCAAACTGATTACGCCACGTTAAACAATTCGGGACCACATCATCTTTGCTTCTTTTAATTCTCACACATGCTAGACCAGGTAGAACACTATGACGCATTTTATGCCTTGGGGTATATAAGTCTATATATTCAGTCAAAAGTGGCCTAGGGCCAACAATTGACATTTTCCCAACAAAAACGCTCCGTAGTTCCGGCAATTCATCCAAGGAAGTTCTCCTTAAGAATACACCAAACTTCGTCAGCCTAAATTCTTCGGGTAAAAGATCACCGTTCTCGTCCGTTTCGTTTGTCATAGACCGGAATTTATAAATATTAAATATTTCGCAGTTTTTTCCAGGCCTTTGAGAAACGTATAAAATTGGTCTCCCGTGGAAAATCAGCTCTAAAACAGCTATTATTACAAACACGGGAAATAATACAATAAGAGCAAAACCACTTAATGCGATATCTAATATGCGCTTAACATATAGTGAATATACACTTTTTTTAGGAACTGGGATTATTTCACCTTCAGTTAAAGTTGTATTTGAAAGCATAATGAAATTCCTCGCTTATCACTCCTATTTTATTTAGCAGGATTTCCTTTTACTATAATGTTATAATAAGCACTTCTTTAAATTCACAAATGGTAATCACCATAATTTCTTAATTATCTTTACAATCCTGTCTAAATCCTCATGTGACATCTTCGTATCACTGGGTAGACAAACGCCATTCTCAAATATCTTCTCCGCTACACCGTCACCTACAAAATCATACCCAGCAAAGAATGGCTGCATGTGCATTGGCTTCCAGATTGGTCTGCTCTCAATGTTCTCAGCTTCCAGCGCTCCCATGACATCTGAAGGCCTGACATAACCGCTCAACAAAATACAACTCAGCCAATAATTCGGCTCATTCCACTCATTGACAGGCATCATCTCAACACCATCTAACTGACCCAACTCACTCTTATAAAACTTAAATATCTCCCGCTTTTTTTTAATTCTCTGATTTAACACCTTAAGCTGCCCTCTACCTATACCGGCAAGAACATTGCTTATTCTATAATTAAACCCAAGCTCACTATGCTGATAATGTCTTGCAGGATCTCTAGCCTGAGTCGCCCAGTATCTCACTTTTGCAATTTTCTCTTCATTATTACTTACAAGCATCCCGCCACCTGATGTGGTAATGATTTTGTTTCCATTAAATGAAAAAACACCATAATCTCCGATAGTACCGGTATAATGTCCTTTATACAACGTCCCCAAACTCTCTGCAGCATCCTCAATCAATACCACGTTATGCTTTTTACATATCTCAACAATCTTATCCATATCTACTGAAAAGCCATATAAATGAACGACTAAAACTGCCTTAGGCGTATATTTTTCAAAAGCTTTCTCCAGTGCAACAGGACTCATGTTCCAAGTCTCAAAATCACTATCAACAAACACAGGGATAGCATTCACATAAATAATCGGATTGGCCGTAGCGCAGAAAGTAAGACTGGAACAGAACACAATATCCCCGGCTCCTACCCCGGCAGTTTTTAATGCCAAATGGATCGCTGCTGTTCCTGACGATAATGCTGCCGCTGATTTAACACCTACCTTAGCAGCAAGCTCCTTTTCAAACTTATTGACATTCTCACCCATAGGAGCAATCCAGTTTTTTTCAAAGGCATCATGTACGTAGTTCAACTCAAATCCCTCATCGCTCATGTGAGGGGATGAGAGGTATATTTTCGTGTCCATTTCACTTTGCTCCCATTGTTTATATATTTGTTTGTAATCATGTCATATTAGCCGTTATAAAACTAAATTAACCCACCCGTTCTTTCTGGTATCGCTTTAATGCTGGTATTATAGAAGCCAACATTACAAATACATCCTCGCGCTTACAGCGATGTCCTTTCCTAAAAAGCTCAATTATACACTGCTCAAGGGCTGACAGATCAACTAGCAAAGGCTTGGCTATGAATATCCTCTTGTGCTTGGTGGTGCGGGAGCCTTCCTCGGTCGTTAAAAGCTCTTCAAAGAGCTTCTCACCTGGCCGGATACCGGTAAATGTGATATGAATATCCTTGTCCGGCACTAGGCCGGAGAATTTGATCATATCTTTGGCAAGGTCCACTATTTTCACAGGTTCACCCATGTCGAGGATAAAGACCTCCCCCCCCTGTGCCATGGCCCCGGCCTGGATGACCAACTGAACCGCTTCGGGAATTGTCATGAAGTAGCGCTTCATTTCCGGGTGGGTGACTGTCACCGGGCCTCCTTTGGCAATCTGCTGCTGAAATATTGGCACCACGCTGCCGTTGCTGCCTAAAACATTACCGAACCGGACTGCAGTAAAAACTGTATCGCTAACCCCATTCCTATGCTGAATAATTAACTCTGCCATCTGTTTGGTAGCCCCCATTACACTGGAGGGGTTGACAGCTTTGTCCGTAGATATCATGACAAAGACCTTTACCCCTGCCCGGTCGGCGGCATCGGAGACATTCAGTGTGCCGATTACATTGGTCTTTACAGCTTCATCCGGATGCATTTCCATCAACGGCACGTGCTTGTGTGCCGCAGCATGAAAGACCACCCCAGGGCGATGCTTATCAAATATGTGGTTAACCTTAGGCTTGTCCCTCACATCGGCAATCTCAATCTCCAGGGATATCTCTTTAAACTTATCCTGCAACTCCAGCCAGATCTTATGGATGCTGTTCTCGCCATGTCCAAAGAGGATTAGTTTCTTTGGCTTATAAAGGGCTACCTGGCGACATAGCTCCGAACCAATGGAGCCCCCTGCTCCGGTGATAAGGACTGTTTCCCCTTTCAGATACCCCGCGACTTCCTCCAGGTCAACCCGCACTGCTTCCCGGTGCAGCAGGTCCTCCAGTTGCACCGGCCTTAAGTGGTTTATAGATACATGCCCGTTAATTATTTGGTACATACCCGGCAGTATTTTTATTTCCACCCCGGTTTTCCGGCAGATTTCAACCATTTCCCGGATAACGCCGCTGTTTACGCTGGGCATGGCAATAATAATGAGGTCGATATTGAGCCTCTTTACCACCTGGGTAATAGCCTCCCTAGTGCCAAGTACAGGAAGTCCAAGAACTGTCAATCTCTGTTTGTTGAGGTCATCGTCGATAAAGCCCACCGGTAGGATATTATTGCAGTGTCCTTTAAGCTCCCTGGCTACCATGGCCCCGGCATCGCCGGCTCCGATTATTAGAGCCCGGCGGCCCTCTTGGCAACCGCTTGCCTTACCATGCTCTACATATACCCGCCAAGCCAGCCTGGAGCCGCCAATCAGAATTATAGTGAAAGCCCACTGCGTTACAACCATACTTCGTGGCAGCGGCCAGTATGAAAAGTAGGTTAGAGCTATGGTCCCCAGACTGCCCAATGTGACGGCCTGGATGATGGCCACCAGTTCGCCCATGCTGGCATAGGCCCAAACGCTGTTGTATAGATTAAACAGGTAAAAAAACGTTATGTAGATGAGGGTAATCAGCGGAGCGAAAATAATGTAGTATTGAATATAATTTAATGGGTTTTGACTGCTATAAAACCTTATAATGACCGGGACTGCCATTGCGAGGTTTAACAGTAATGCATCACAGGCCATCAGGATGATAATCCTTCTAAAGATGTTCAATAGATCACCCTACTCTATATAACTTAAGTATCTAAAATTAATAGCTAAAAAGTGAATGGTTTACATCCCTGCTTGATTCTCTCTTCAACATCGCTGCTTCCGAAGCCTTATCCTTTCCCCGGTAGCAGTAATAGTAACGGTAGTCTTCACGGCGCGTCTTTACTTCGTTTAGAACCACGCCAATAATCCTGGCATTGGCTTTTTCCAGCTGCTGTTTAGCCTCCTTCACCATGTCGATGCGGGAGGAACCGGCCTTTACCACCAGCACTACACCATCAACCAGCGGAGCCAGCACTGCGGCGTCCGTCACGGCAATAACCGGCGGCGCATCCAGGATGACTGTATCGTACTGAACCGAAACTTTTTCCAGGAAGGCTTTCATCTTCTGAGAACCAAGCAGCTCGGACGGGTTGGGCGGGATGGGACCGCTGGGAACTATCCACACCCCATCTATTTCAGTAGAATGTGCTGCTTCCTTTAAGTCGAGGTCCTGCACTAAAAGGTTGGTCAGGCCTTGGCTGTTGTCCAGGTTAAAGAATTTGTGCATGGTAGGATTGCGAAGATCTCCGTCCACAATGAGTACTCGGCCACCGGCCTGGGCCATTACCACGGCCAGGTTTGAAGCCACCACCGACGTGCCGTCCTGGGGGCCGGCGCTGGTGATGAGCAGCACCTTCACTGGGCGGTCAGTGGCAGAAAAAGACAGGTTGGTACGCAGGGTCCGGAAGGACTCCGCGATTGGAGATTTCGGATTATTATGGGCAATGAGCTTTTTAGTGGCGTTTTTACTGCTAAGCACTTTTATACACCTCGTTTATAATCAGTCACCTTGTCCGGCTATTCGTAGCTGGTATGAGCCCAAGCACGGGCAGGCCCATGTGTGCGGCCACGTCATCCGGAGTCTTAATGGTGTTGTCCAGGAACTCCAACACGAAAATCAGGGCTACAGATGCCATTAGACCAAGCATAAAGGCCACGGCCATGTTACGCTCTTTGTTTGGCTTCACAGGGCTATTCGGAGCTATGGCGGGAGATATTACCGCCAGGCTGGTACTGCCCAGGTCAATGGAGCGGGTGATTTGGGTCCTGGTGATCCCCTCGGCGAGGAGGTTAAGGACACCCTGCAGGCGCTGTTTTTCGTAAGGGTCAGTGGCCGCTGCCAGTTCTACTTTAATATTATTCATTTGGTCCCGCATGAATTTGGCGGAGCGGTCCATCACTTCCGTGTTTCTTTCGGAAATTAGGGCCATAAATTCCTGGCTCAAAGTATTGGCGATATTCGCTGCAAGTACAGGGTTAATATTGCTTACAATCACCTCAATAAGGTAGGAGTCTTTGGCAGCGGTGGCTCTAATCTGCCCGGCCAGAACGCGTGGGGTGTAGCCCAGTTTGTTCAAGTGCAGCTTGTCGATTACTCGCTGCATCAAAGTTACGCTTTTTACCTGCCCAATATAGTCATTCATGGTAAGGACCGGGATACGGTATGCATTATTCAAGATGGAATTAACATCGTCCTTTTGGGCTGTCACCTGTTGCTTTTCTGCCGCCTGAGTGACCAGCAGGACGGTCTTGGCCTCGTAAACTGGTGTCATAACAAAGTAACTCAACAGGCCGCTAGCAGTTACCGCTAGTGCCGTCAGCAATGCAATAACCCAAAAGCGCTTTTTTAGTACATTAATTAATACCCGTAAATCAATAACCTTCTCGTCAATGTCACACTGAGTATTTTGATTACTCAACTGATTTCCTACCTCGCTTTTCAAGAAATATTGGAATGAATCAACATTTTGCAGCACCCGTACAACAATATTTGCGAGTGCAGTTATATACTACCAAAGAGCGATTACGTTGTGTATCAGTGGCAGGTATGATTAGGGTATGAGTGATTTATCAATATCGAAGCGATTTTATAGCCCATATCTAATACCAAACTAAAAAAACCTACATACATGTAAAAGCATTTCGTATTATTTAACAATTTATTAACTTAAAGCACTAGCCTCCAGGCTGTATAAAACCATCTATGCGGAGCAGAAAAACGCCCGGCGCAAGCAGCTTATACAGAAGGCAGCTGCTTCCCTCCGGACGTTATTAAAGTAAATTCAATTTATTTATCTTTTAAAAAACAACTCTTTAAAATTCCTTTCCTTCTGGCTAATACCAATGTATATTTTGCTTAGAAATGATACCCAGGTATGATATACTCAACACAACCAGAATGAAAGTACGCTTCATACCGTACTGAACTAAACATCTTGCTTACTTCAGTAGAACTGTACTATACTTATACTTGCCTTGCTGGAAAATTTGCCTTTAAATTAACCTTCATTATTGATTGTGCCCTACGGGGCATGAGGGTTTAGAAAGCGGAATGGAAGAAAGGATTTACTAATGGAGCAATATTTAGTTCCTGTTATTCTTGGTATCGTGGAAGGCCTGACGGAATTTATCCCGGTTTCCTCCACCGGCCACTTGATTTTAAGTGGAGAATTGCTGAATTTTACCGGAGAAAGGGCTGCCACCTTTGAGGTCTTTATCCAACTAGGAGCAATTTTGGCCGTGGTGATGCTGTATCGGGAAAGATTCAGACACTTTCTCACCTTTGAAAACATCGTGAGCGGCTTCAAAATGAAGCAACGTGAACTCAATTGGATGCACATAGCCGTTGCCATCTTGCCGGCTATGGTTTTAGGTTACCTGGTCCACGACATCATCAAAAAATATTTGTTCTCTGTGCAGACTGTCCTCATTGGTTTGGTTATTGGCGGTATTGTGATGATTGTGGCAGAACGCATGCCTTCCCGAACCTTTGCCACTGACCTGGATAAAATAAACTTCAGGCAGTGCCTGCTTATCGGGTTGGCTCAGTGCCTATCCCTCTGGCCCGGCTTCTCTCGCTCCGGAGCTACCATTTCTGGTGGTTTGTTAGCTGGACTGAACCATAAAACGGCAGCTGAATTTTCCTTTATTATCGCTGTGCCGGTAATGATTGCAGCCACCGGATATGATTTGCTTAAATCCTGGTCCTTGATTACTCCGGATTTTATCGTAACGTTGCTCATTGGTTTTGTGGTTTCTTTCGTGGTTGCTGTGTTGGCCATCGTGGGCTTTTTAAAGCTGCTGGAGCGGGTTAAACTGACACCCTTTGCAGTCTATCGCTTCGTTTTATCAGTTGGTTATTATATAATGATCCTGCGCTAATAAACAACAACAAACAGTGTACAGTATGAGGAATAAAAGTGCTTTTCTTGAAGGTATGTTTGCACCTCTGTATAAAGAGAATCAAGCATCAGCCCATGTCCCTGTATAATAAACCCGAGCCGCCGGCCCGGGTTTTGACAAAGTCAATATAACACCCTGGGATTTCTACGAAAAAGATATAAATCCCAGGGTTAGATTTTTATAGCCGCCCAAGGGGCTTATTTATTTTACCGGCCAGGATTGCTATTGATGTTTTGCATACCCGTCATGCCCTGTGCCGGCATATGATAATAACTTTGAGCGACTGTGCCGGGGCTCATCTGCTGTGCCGGTGCGGTAGCCTGTTGCCCCATCATGTTCATGCCAATGGTGGAAGCATAAGTCCCGGCAATCCCCGCCCGGGCCGGTTCCACCTGATAAAAACCCCTGGCAGACATTAGCTCAAATATTTGCCTGTGAGTGTTCAGTTCATCGTTATGGATCTGCACAAGTAAGCTGCGTGACCTGTCACCGGCCGCTTCCAGCAGCGCATGGTGATAGCCGGTGGATATCATCTTGCTGTCAAGCAGCAGATCCGTTAGTATATCCTGATCCGAAAAGTTCAACTTCTTCACCTCCGAATTAATGTAAGGGGACACACCTTTTTGGTTACCTAAAATTCCTTACCTCTTCACAATTTCGCCAAGGAATGTCCCCAACTTAGTGGCCGGTCATTCCGGTCATTCCGGAAATGCTCCCCATTCCTGCGCTTCCGCTAATGCCTGCTTCCTGCAACAGCCCGTTCAGCATGCCGATGTGGCGCTGGCCCTTTTCTACGCTTTGCTGCAGTAAGCCCTGGATAGCCGGATCCCGGGACATGTTCAGGTAATTCTGAGCTTTTCTGGCACACAGTTCCTCCGCCCGAAGCTGCTCCATAATCATTAATTTTTCAATTTCGCTCAATTTGGTTTGCACTGGCTCACCTCCCCACTTCTAGTTGCGGTGTTAGTGTTATCCATAATCCATAATTTTATGTAACGGCCACTGTGCCGGCCCGCTAGAGCTTCGATCCGCACCTGCAATATCACCGCGAAAGTCCCTTTTTATTTATGCATACATATTAAAACCACCCGCATAAATAGAAAAGGGGACACACCTTCCTGGTTACCAAAATTCCTTACCTCTATACAATTTCATGAAGGAATGTCCCCAACTAGATTTGCGGGAGGCTTAACTATGCTCAAATCAGGCGCACGGATACTGGTTGCGGTACTGGCGCTATGCCTATGCCTGACCCGGGCGGCGGAGGCCGGGTATAAAATAGAGATTGACAAATCAGTCAACCGGCTAACACTTTTTAAGGATAACAGCATCGTAAAGGTTGTCCCGGTAGCCACGGGTAAAAAACCGTCCCTGACTCCTGAAGGCAAATTTTCTATTGCCGTCAAAATAGTTAATCCCTATTACGGCAAGCTGAAAATTCCCGGCGGGAGCCCCCGCAACCCTCTGGGCTACAGGTGGCTGGGTCTGAGCCTGGGGGGAGGCGGCCAGTACGGTATACACGGCACCAACAATCCCTCCTCCATCGGTAAGTACGCCTCCGCCGGGTGCATCAGGATGCAAAATAAGGACGTCAGCTGGCTTTTTGACACCGTACCGGTAGGCACTCCCGTGGAAATACACAGTTCTAAAAAAATGAAAAATATTACTCCCCAGGAAAAAGCCCCGGCTTTCCATATCGCTCCGGGACTCCCCGAGGATATTAAAACAGCTTTACGTAATGGTATGATTATCCCGCCTTAAAAACATTCCGCTAATATAAAAGCATTACCCGGGGACACATAACCGCTATATAGTATTTCACCCCGGGGGAGCTTCATAAAACCGGGTATATATTTATTCTTGCATGTTTTTATTTTGCCAGAGCTGCCGACAGGCCTGCCAGATAGCCGGTGGAAAAAGCAATCTGCATGTTAAAGCCCCCCGTATAGCCATCAACGTCTATTACCTCTCCGGCGAAATACAATCCCCTGACCAGTTTTGATTCCATGGTCCGGGAATTGATCTCTTTTGTATCAATCCCGCCCGCCGTAACTACGGCTTCCCTGATGGGGCAGGTGCCGGCTAAAGTCAAAGGGAGTTGTTTCATTGTATCTGCCAGCCTGCGCCACACAACCTTACCCGCCCCGGACGCCTTCATCTCGCCATCTATTCCGGCGATACTAAAGACTAAGGGCACCATCCTGTCTGGTATAAAAAATCTCATGATGCTTTTGACTGTTTTCCTGGTTTCAATCCCAGCCGCCTTTTCCAACTCGTTTAACAGCATATCAATGTTTTTATCCGGGAACATATCGATTAATATGGTCAGGGTATAGTTTTGATCAGTTTTATGATGAAAGATTTTAGCGGCAGCCCTGCTGATATTAAGAACTGCCGGCCCGGACACCCCAAAATGGGTAAATAATAGATCCCCCCCGGCCGAAGCCAGCCGGCGCTCACCGTCATTTAGAGAGACTGTTATATTGCTTAGCGCCAGGCCCTGTACCCGCCCCGACCCTACCCAGTCATCGGAGCATACCAGTGCCACCCCTGACGGAAAAAGTTCTGTTACATGGTGCCCGGCAGTGGCCGCAAGCTGGTACCCCTTACCAGTTGAGCCGGTACCGGGATAAGAGAGCCCGCCGGTGGCCACCACCACCCGTCCATAATATTTTCCACCGTCCACGCCGGCAACGCCGAGACAGCAGTTCCCTTCCAGTATCAGCGCCTCAACCTCTTTACCGCACTTTATCTCCACCCCGAGGGAATGCAGGTGCCTGACAAGAGCAGATACCATATCCGCTCCCAGGCAATCCGCAGGAAATACCCTGCCTCCCCCCTCTACCCTGGATACTATGCCCAAAGAATTGAAAAATTCGCGGCAGTCCTCCCCGGTATAACGATGCAAAGCGCTATAAAGAAACTTACCGTTGCCGGGAACATTATCTATCATAGCTTCAGGACCGGCGATATTGGTAAAATTGCACCTTCCGCCCCCGGCTATAGTCATTTTCCTGCCGGGGCTGTTTTTTTTCTCCAGCAACAGCAACCTTGCCCCTGTCCCTGCGGCAGCCACCGCCGCCATCATACCGGCAGGACCGCCCCCGATCACGATAACATCATATTTTCCTGCCTTGTTTTTTGGATTTATTTCTGCATAACCCCCCAAAAAAGATTATTTTGCACGAAGATATTTTTAATTACTATTAAATTGGGGGCATTCCTTCGTGAAACTGTTTAGACGCAAGGACTTTAGATACCCAAGAAAGTGTGTCCCCTGACATAAATTGGGGACATTCCTTCGTGAAGATTGTTTAAAAGTAAAGAATTTGTCTAACCCAAGAAGGTGTGTCCCCTGACCTATTTATTTTACCACCTTGTGGCAAATATCAAAAATTCATTACCGCATGTCCCCGGCAACATACGGTTTTCTTAAATTGCCTGGTGGGAAGGGAGAAATGCACACAAAAAAAGGACAATTGACTCACGCAGGAAACGACATTTTTCATGTATAATAGTGAGTAAACAACAAATTTATACATTTGAGGTTATACAATGCCGGGCAAGGCTTATATTCTAGATAAAGTTATTCAGGATACCATTTCTGCCATTGAACTGGGAAAACGGCAGATATATGACATTGCCGAACACACACTGGCAGAATATAGTCGTCTAAAAAAAGAGCTGGAACAGGTAAAATTAGAAGTAGATACATTGATCAGGGAAGTTGATACCTTAACGCCACTGGAAAAACGGGCACGGCAAAGGTTGGCCGAGGTAAGCAAAAATTTTAATTCATTCGGCGAGGATGATATTAAAAGAGCCTACGAAAATGCCCAGGAGAAAAAACTGCGTCTGGCCAACCTGAAAGGCAGGGAACAATTACTCAGATACAAACGCGACAATCTGGAACTTAATCTGCGTAAAATCAAAGACATGGTGGAAAAAGCCGAAAAACTGGCTTCCCACCTGACTGCAGTCACGAACTATCTAAGTAGCGATTTAACCAATATCACCTCCAGGTTTTTGGAACTGGAACAAATCCAAAAACTGGGGGTTAATGTTATTCGAGCCCAGGAAGAGGAACGAAGAAAGGTGGCCCGGGACATACATGACGGTCCAGCCCAGTTGCTGGCCAACATAGTGATGAGGGCGGAATTCTGCCTTAAACTAATGGATATAGACCATAACAAAGTAAAGCAAGAACTGGTGGAATTACAGCAGATGGTCAGGCAAAGCCTGCAGGATGTACGCAAAATAATATTCGATCTGCGCCCCATGGTACTGGACGACCTGGGATTAATTCCGGCAATCAACCGCTATGTTGAGGAATTCATGACACAAACCGGTTTACCGGCTGAACTGGTGGTGATAGGAGAAACCAAAAGATTCACCAATACCATAGAAGTCGCGCTATTCAGGGTTTTCCAGGAATGTCTCAGCAATATAAGAAAACATTCCAAAGCCAATAATCTCCTGGTTAAAATTGAGGTTTTACCCAGCAAGGTTAACCTGACGGTGAAAGACAATGGTGTGGGTTTCAGCCCTAAAAATGTCATGGCCGATAATAAGCAGGAGGGATACGGTTTATTAGGAATGAGGGAAAGAATACAGATACTCAACGGCGAATTCGCCATAACCTCCGCCCTGGATAGCGGTACCAGCATCCATATCTCTGTTCCCTTGGAAGAATGATGTTTGGTGAGGTGAAAAAATGAACGTTATTTCGATAATCATCGTGGACGATCACGCATTGGTTCGGGAGGGCATCAGAAAGATATTGTCCCTTGAGCCGGACATAAAAATAATCGGTGAAGCCGCCAACGGAGAAGAGGCCATTACGCAGGCCTTGTCTAAAAACCCGGACATTATCCTGATGGATATTAATATGCCGGGCATCAGCGGCGTTGAAGCCTGCCAAACTATCAAACTAAAAATCCCGGGCACCGGCATTATAGGCCTGACAATTCACGACCAGGAGGAATATCTGATTGAATTTATCCGGGCCGGCGCATCCGCGTATATTTTGAAAGATGTCAGTCCGGATCAACTGGTTCGCACTATAAGAGACGTAGCCAGAGGCGAATCCTTTATCCCCCCCAAGCTCATTACTAAAATATTCAAAGAGCTTAACAGGCTGGCCGACAGTCCCCTGGGTGCCCAGCGTAAGGACGGCGAACTGCTCACCCCCCGTGAGGTTGAAGTCCTAAAACTTCTGGCCAGGGGCGAAACGAATAAAACCATAGCCAGGGCACTGTACATCAGTGAGAAAACAGTGAAAAACCACCTGTACCGGATCTTTCAAAAGATAGAAGTGGAGGATCGCACCCAGGCCGCACTATATGCCCTAAGAAACAAACTGGTCAATATATAGTATCAAGCCAGTTATTTTGATAGTACATGTAGCTTGTCAGGTATTTTTTTATATATTTAAAAACAAAGAATCATATGAATTTTTTGCTAGTCTATGACCATGCAATTAACTAAAACTATAGACCTATTTATAAAGCAGCAAAGCTGACCTTCGCAGGAAGCTTTGCTGCTTTTTCTTTAACCGGGCAAATTAAAATTTCACCTTTCCATATTAACACTGCCCTAGGACGCCGGACACCCCATATCTTTGTGCCACATACACAGTATGATTTGAGTCCGTTTACTGATGTACACTTTGTCCATAACTGCTATTATAGTATAAAATTAACAAGGGAGGTCAAAGCAATGACCGGTCTATTAACAAGATTGTGGGCGGAAGAAAGCGGCCAGGGCATGGCTGAATACGGACTGATCCTGGCGCTGGTAGCAGTAGTGGCAATCGGAGCATTTCTGGCGCTGGGGCAAAATATAACCACCAAAATTCAGGGAGTAGGTAATGAAATCATTGCACCAAGGTAGGATTTGTAATTAACATAAGAACAAAATAATAGCCTGGAATTACACCTGAACCTTTTTCATTATACCCTACTTAATGCAATTAAGTAGGGTATCTCATTAAATTTTAACCATCGATTGAATTTATCACACCGGAAGGGACATTTTATGGAAGCAATATTAGGTCAAAAATTAATACTGTCAGACTATCTGTTAATATTTTTAATGTCTGTTTGTGTATACACGGACATATGCAAAAACCGTATCTACAATATAGTACTGCTTCCCTTTGTTTTTGCTGCCTTGCTTACCAGCCTATGCAGCGGTGGAGTTTCCCAGTTGCTTTGGAGCGTTAAGGGTTTACTCCTGGGTCTGGCCTTGCTTTTTATACCCTTTGCTCTGGGCGGCATGGGAGCAGGCGACGTGAAACTGCTGGGCGCCGTGGGGGCGTTAAAAGGACCGGTTTTTGTACTTAGCGTTTTTCTTACCGGGGCCGTGGCCGGCGGGATGCTCTCCCTCTTGATTATGATCAGGGCAGGAAGACTGAAAGTAACACTATTGCAACCCCTAACCAGATATTGCCCCGCCCTTTTGGCCAGTAGCGAACTGTACTCCCGGGAAACTGAGCCCTTGATCATTCCTTACGCTCTGGCCATAGGCAGCGGGGTAATACTTACCTATTTCAACATATTACACATTTCATGAGGTGACGCCCCATGTTCGGCAAATTATTAAAAAACGACCGGGGCCAGGCCATGGCGGAAATGGCCATAGTACTGCCCATATTGCTCCTCCTGCTGATGGGAATGGTAGATTTGGGGAGAATCTTTCATTCCTACATGGTGATCACCAACGCCTCCCGGGAAGGCGCCAGAAAGGCGGTGCTGGGCTGTACAGACGTTATAATCCGGGAAAGAGTGGCGAATACGACAACTCAGTTGGACAACACGGTATTGGAAACCAGCATCTCCCCGGACACCTCCCTGAGAAAATCAGGTGACTTGGTCACGGTACAGGTTAATTACAAGGTTACTCTTATGGCCCCGCTGATCAACACCATGTTGCCCAACCCCATTACCATACAGACCGCCACCACCATGAGAATGGAATGAACACGAGGGGTTCAGAATGCTTAAAAATCTATTTGATAAACTGTGGTACAGCGAAAGAGGCACGGTCATTGCAGTAGTGGCGATAAGCATGACGGTATTGATAGGCTTCGCGGCCATGGTGGTGGACATTGGCCGCCTGGCAGCGGCCAGGCAATCCCTGGTAAACGCCGTAGACGCGGCGGCTATGGCCGGGGCCAGAGAATTCGCCGTTAACCCCGGGACTGATCCCTCTGCCAGGGAGTCTGCCGCCAGGCAGCAGGCCTTGGCATGCGCGCAGAGTAACGGCATCGCAGAATCGGATCTTACCGTGAACATTATGAACAACAAGGTTTCAGTAGATGCCACGAGAAACGTGTCATACATGTTCGCCCCGGTCCTGGGGCTGGAGTCGGGCCAGGCAGCCGCCCACGCCGCAGCCTCCGCGGGAAGTCTGGTATCATACAAAGGCGTGGCCCCCCTTTGCATCAGGGAGCAACTCTTTGCATACGACACCCTATACACCATCAAATTCGGTTCTCCGGACTCACAGGGCAACTTCGGTGCCCTGGCCCTGGGCGGAAGAGGGTCAAGAACCTATAGAGACAATCTCATCAACGGATTTCAGGAACCGGTGCACCAAGGCGAGGTGCTGGATACCGAACCTGGTAACATGAGCGGCCCCACGGACGGCATTGATGAAAGGTTGAACCGCTGCACCGACGGCTGCACTTACGACCATTTCAAGCCCGGCTGCCCCAGAGTTTTAATCATACCCCTGCACCGGGAGGATAGCCTGGAAGGCAGGGACACCATAACGGTAACGGGATTTGCGGCGTTTTTCATTGACCGGTCATCACAATGCGCCAGCGATGAAATAAAGGGGTATTTTGTACGCATGGCCGGTGAAGGCGATATCGACGTAAATACCCCGCCCACCACACTTTACGGAGTGAAGCTGGTCGAGTAAAACCACAGGAGCTGAAGACATGAAAAACAGAATTAACATCATACTGATACTGGCCATTGTATTCGGGGCCATGGCCGCCTGGGGCACCTACCAGTACCTGGAACATATTAAGAAAACTTACAAGGCTTCAGGTAAATTCGTCACGGTGGCGGTGGCCAGGGAAAAGATTCCGGCCAGAACCGGCATTACCGAACAACTGGTGGAATTCAAAGAGATGCCCTCCAATTACGTTAATGCAGATGCCGTTACCGAAAAAAATGATGTAATTAATCATTTGAGCAAAGGGGATATCTATCCCGGAGAACAGATATTAAAAAATAAAATTATAGCCCCGGACGACCCCTCCGGAGGCGTGGCCGTGATGATTGAGCCGGGTAGGCGGGCAGCCACCATTGAGGTTGACCCGGTGGCCGGTGTGGCCGGGATTTTAAAACCAGGTGACCGCATCGATGCAGTAGTGGTGCTAGATGTGCCGGGCAAGACAAAAACTACTGTGGCCTCCACCTTTATTCAGAACATCAGGGTGCTGGCCGTAACGGGCACCGCAGGTACCGGCAAGGATACCGGCCAGCCCATCAGTCAGTTAATCACCATGTCCCTTAATCCCCTGGAAGCTCAGCAGCTTGCTCTGGCCTCGGCCAGAGGTAATTTGCGCCTTTTACTCAGGATGCCGGGAGATCAGAATATTACACCTATATCTTCTTCTCAAATCAATAATCTAGTCAGATGACCTGGAGGTTATACAATGAATCACATTACCGTATTGATAGCGGATGACATCCCGGCTACCCGGGAAGACATCAAGAGACTGCTCTATTTTGAAGAAGATATCAAAGTCATCGGCGAGGCTGAAGACGGTGACGAGGCCATGCAGCTCACCGAAAGCCTGAAGCCGGACGTGGTGCTGATGGATGTAAACATGCCGCGCCTGGACGGCATCAGGGCTTCAGAAATGATTACCATGAAAAACCCCGAGGCGGCCATTGTAATAGTCTCCATCCAGGGAGAAAAGGAATACCTGCGCAAAGCCATGGCAGCCGGAGCCAGGGACTACCTGGTAAAACCCTTCAGTAGCGGTGAACTGGCCGGAACTATCCGTAAAGTTAACGAAATGAACAAGAAAAGGCGACTGCACCTGGTGGATAAAGGCTCCCCTGCCCCTTACAGGGCGCGCCGGGAGCCGGGGAAAATGATTACTCTCTTCTCCTCCAAGGGCGGGGTGGGAAAAACCACTACCGCCTGCAATCTGGCCATTAGTTTAATCCAGGAAACCAAAAAGAAAGTTGCCCTGGTTGACCTTAACCTGCAGGGAGGCGACGTGGCAGTGATGCTTAACATTACCTCCCGGGGCGGCCTGGCAGAACTGGTACAGGAGAATGATTACGCAGACCCTTCCCTGCTGGAAAGCTATCTTTCCCCACACTTTTCCGGTGTCAGGGTTCTGCTGGCCCCGGCCTCGCCGGAACTGGCCGAAACCGTACCGGCTGAAAAGGTGGAAGAGATTCTGAAAACACTGAAAGACAGCTATGACTTTGTGGTGGTGGATACCGCCGTCACCTTGAATGACGTTACCCTGGTCTGCCTGGAGCTTTCCGATCATATACTGACAGTCCTCACCCAGGACCTGCCAGCACTGAAACATGCCCGTAACAACCTGGCGATACTGGAAAAGCTGAACCTGACCTATAAGACCAGACTGCTTTTAAACCGTGAAAAAACCGACGCCCTGAAAATTCAGGAGGTAGAAAAAAATATAGGCATTAATATTACCACCAGCCTGCCGGAGGATGACAAAACAGTGGGAGCATCCGTCAACAAAGGGCAACCCTTTGTACTGACACAGCCGGGGGCGCCTATAACCAGAGCGCTGCTGAACCTGGGCGCAACACTGGCTCAAACCGAATCCTCAGTGTCATCAGGTGCGGCCCCCCCGGCGGAGGATATGACAAGGCCGGCCCGCAAATCGCTGATTGGTAAGCTTTTCAGCTTTTAGCACTACGTAAAGCGGGCATAGCGAAATAAGCAATATTACGCTGTAGTGTTAGGATCGGCGGACAATTTATTGGTAAGAGGGGATATCATGTCACTGCTCAGACGACTGGAAAAACGAGCCACTCCCGTACCGGAGCCTACAGCGACGCCGGGGAGCCAACCGGCCCGGCAGCAACTCACTCCCCCGCCCCGCAAACGGGACCCTTATCAAAACCTAAAAAACGATTTGCATAAAAAAGTTATTTCGGAACTGTCTTTTATTAATACCGATCAGGAGGACAGGGAGAAAACGTCCCGCAGCATAGCGGAACTGGTGGCCGGCCTGTTGGACCGGGAGGAAAAAAACCTGCCCAGGCACGAGAGGCAAAGAATAACCACCGAAATAGTAAACGAGGCTATCGGTTTCGGTCCCATCACCCCGCTGTTAAACGACCCAGAAATCAGCGAAATAATGGTTAACAAACCTGATCAGATATATGTAGAGCGAGGGGGTAAATTGGAGCTTACCGACATATGCTTCAGGGACAATGCCCATGTGATCCATATAATAGAAAAAATAGTGGCCCCCATAGGCAGACGGATAGATGAGAGCATGCCCATGGTGGACGCCCGGCTACCCGACGGCTCCCGGGTTAACGCCATTATTCCGCCCCTATCCCTGAAAGGTCCCAGCATTACCATTAGAAAATTTTTCAAAGACCCCCTATCCATTGATGACATGGCACGACTGGGCAGCCTGACCCCTCCCATGGCCAGCTTTATTAAGGCCTGTGTACAGGCAAGGCTAAACATAGTGGTATCCGGCGGCACCGGCAGCGGCAAAACCACAACTTTAAACGTATTGTCTTCCTTTATCCCACCAGGCGAGCGTATAGTAACCATTGAGGATGCCGCCGAACTACAACTCAGGCAAGAGCATTTAATAACCCTGGAAAGCAGGCCACCCAACATTGAAGGCAAGGGGGCCATAACCATCCGGGATCTGGTCAGGAATACCCTGCGCATGAGACCTGACCGCATCATAGTGGGCGAGGTGAGAAGCGGTGAGGCCCTGGACATGCTCCAGGCCATGAACACAGGCCACGACGGATCACTGACCACCGGGCACGCCAACACACCCAGGGACATGCTTTCCAGGCTGGAAACCATGGTGCTCATGGCTGGCATGGAGCTGCCGGTGCGGGCTATAAGGGATCAGATATCCTCGGCCGTAGACCTGATTATACAGCAAAGCCGTTTTCGGGACGGTTCAAGAAAAATCACCCACATCACCGAGGTACAGGGCATGGAAGGTGATGTCATAGTTCTGCAAGATTTATTTATCTTCCGCCCCGGCGGTATGGACCAGGAAGGAAATATAACCGGCAGCTTCGTATCCACCGGCATTCGGCCCAAATTTGTACATCGGCTGGAAGAAGCGGGTATTCACCTGGACCATGAATTGTTTGTGCCATCGTTGGTGTGAACCCGGTCTAAATATGTAAGTACTCAGGAGAATGAGAGAATGTTTTTATCGTCTCAAATATTCTGACTACTGCCCTGAAAATAAGTTTAGGGAAATGTCATCCTGAGCGTTAGCGAAGGATCTTAGATTCTTCACTTCGTTCAGAATGACATAACTGCAAACAGATTTTCACCATTCTACTGGTGCTGCGTTTTGCGGCATGGGTGTCTGACTACTGACTACTGACTACTGACTAGAGGTGTTTGCCATGTCTCAGTTCTATTACCTGCTTGTCCTGGTGTTTTCTTCCTGCTGTCTGCTGGTGATAGGAATATATCATGCTCTTTCAGCCGGGGACAGGGTTTTAAAGGAGCGTTTAAAAAGAATATCAACCCCGGGCAGCCAGGAGGAGATTAGCAACGGCGAAACCACTCCTCCGCGAAAATTTTTCAGGGCATTAATAGCTGTAGGTTCCAGATACAGGCTGTTTAACAGAATTGCTGCTATACTGGATAAAAAACTTACGGAAGCCGACATACCCCTGAAGAGTGAAGAATTTATAGTCATGGTGATGGCAATTTCAGCCGGAACCGGGGCATTGACCACAATAATACTGAGCAACGCCGGCACAGGCGTTATATTTGCGGCAGCCGTGGTTATTATGGCTTCACTTTGGCTGAGGCGGTCTAAAGCAAAAAGGCTAAACAAATTCAACTCCCAGATAGGCGATGCCCTGGTGCTGATTTCCAACGCCCTGCGCTCCGGCTTTTCCTTTTTACAGGCCATGGATATGGTCCGCAAGGAAATGCCTGCACCATTGGCCACGGAGTTTGGCCGTACCTTTCAGGAAATGCACCTGGGAACACCCACCGAAGAGGCTATGGAGAATCTGGCCCAGAGAGTGGGCAGCGAAGACCTCGATCTGGTGGTTACGGCAGTTCTAATCCAGCGGCAGGTGGGGGGTAATTTAGCAGAAGTGCTGGACAACATCGCCGGCACTATCCGCGAAAGGATCCGCATAAAAGGTGAAATAAAAACACTTACCGCCCAGGGACGTATTTCCGGCCTGCTGATAGGGACTCTGCCGCTAATCCTGGCCGCCATCCTGGCAGTGCTGAACCCGACTTATTTGCCTGTGCTTTTCACACACCCCCTGGGGCTGACCATGCTGGGGGGCGCGGTGGTGATGGAAGTAATCGGTATCATACTAATCCGAAAGATTATCAATATCCGGGTATGACGGGAGGTTTGACCATTGCTGTATGTATTGCTCCTGGTTTTCAGCGGCTCGGCCCTGGGCTTTTTAGCGATGCATAATCTGATCTCAAGGAAAAACGTGGACTTATCGAAGCGGGCCAACGCCATACTTAGCGGCCCCGCCCCTGACATCAGGGAACGGGAATTAAGTGAACCATTAAGCAAGCGCATGCTAAAACCTCTGGTACACCGGGTAGCCCTGCATACGTCACGCTGGCTGCCCTCGGAAAAAGAAGCGCTGCTGGCTAAGAAAATAGAAATGGCCGGACGACCCGGAGGATTTGGACCCAGGGAATTTACGGCCCTTAAATTTATCGTAACCGTCTCTTCAATATGTATGATGCTACTGCTGGAAACTTTGTTTACCCTGCCCAGGCAGAAATGGCTGTTGCTTACTGTTCTCGCCGGAGTAGCGGGCTGGTACCTGCCCGGGTTTTACCTTCGTCAAAAAATACTGGAAAGGAAATCCGAAGTCGAAAAAACACTGCCCGATATTCTCGACCTGCTCACTGTCAGCGTAGAGGCAGGCATGGGTTTCGATGGAGCCCTGCTGAAAGTAGTAGACAAAGGCAAGGGGATACTGGCCGGAGAATTTTTACAGGTGCTGCACCATTGCAAGATGGGCAAACCCCGCCGGGAAGCACTGCGGGACATGGCAGAGAGAATGGGGGTGGACGACCTCAGCACCTTTACCGGATCGGTGATCCAGGCCGAGCAGCTGGGGCTGGGGCTGGGCAACGTGCTACGCCTGCAGTCGGAACAAATGAGGCAAAAAAGGCGTCAGAGGGCTGAAGAAAGCGCCATGAAAGCCCCGGTGAAAATGATGATCCCCATGGTGCTGTTTATATTCCCCACCATTTTCGTGGTGCTGCTGGGGCCGGCGGTAATTAACATACTCAATGCCTTTTCCAAATAACCCACAATATCGCTCCCGTCGATAGCAGCCGCAACATGGAAGAAACTTTTCGAAGCACTTTAGGTTAGTGAGGGATTTACCATGATGGCTGTGAACACCACCCGGGACACCGTGCTGGCTGTATATATGGAAAGGGCGGACAGCTTCCTGGCACGTTTACGGGGGCTGATGGGCAGAGCGGAACTGCCACCGGGCCGGGGCCTGCTGCTGGAACCCTGCCGGTCGGTGCACACCTGTTTCATGCGTTTCCCCATTGACGTTATATTTTTAAACAAAGAGGGGGAAATTGTTTATCTTGCCGTAGAAATGAGACCTTATAATACTACTCCCTATATCAAAAGAGCGCACCGGGCTCTGGAACTGCCTGCGGGCACTCTGTCCCGCTCCGGCTCAGTGCTGGGAGACACAGTAAAATTTTATACGGGGGGATATCCGGATGAAAAAGAAAAATAGCATGGCAAAGCAAAAAAATTCTTCCCTAACGTTCAAAGTTGGGCTCGCCATTTCCCTGCTCATAATTTTCCTCATGTCGGCAGTGGGCGCCGCCAATTATTACCGGACCAGAACGATCCTGGAAAACCAGGTACTGGACAAAGGCTGGAGCATAGTAAGCACCTGCGCCGCCTTCGCTAAAGAGTACTTACGATCCGGCAGCCCGGCCCTGCCGGCGGAATTCCTGGCCAATATAAAGGCAATGCCCAACGTCAATTATATAATGGTCATGGACAAGGGCGGACGGGTAATGAATCATACCGACCCCTTTTATAACGGACGCAATTCCGGCATTAGCCTGCCGGAGAAGCCTAAGGCCCGGAAATACACCGATAAAACAGGAGCGCCGGGAATAGATTTTGTCGCTCCGGTTGTAACCGCAGACGGACAGACAATCGGATATTTTTCTCTGGGCCTTAATACCACCGGCGATGAGGCCATGTTAAAAAATCTTCTGTATAATATGATTTCCATAACTTCAGCGGCGGTTATCGCTGGATTGTTCCTGGCCATGGTACTTACCAGAAGAATATTAAGGAAACCCATCCAGGATTTGATGAATGCCACGGAACACATTGCCGCCGGGAATTTCGCCCATCAGGTCAAAGTGCATAACTTCGATGAATTGGGCAGGCTGGCCACTGCGTTTAATACCATGACCGGACATCTGGGCAATCTTTTCCGTTCTGTTCAGGCCAGTGCAGCGGAAATAACCAAATCCAGCCAGATTATCATCAGCCGGGCTGAAAATTTCAAGCAAACCATGGAGGGTGAAACATCGCTGTCCGGCAGCCAGAGCGGCATTGAAGGGGGTAATTCCAGTCAGGTAGAAAATCTTCAGGAAATAACATCCACAGCCCGCAGGATGGCCCGCCTGGTAGACAGGCTCAACAGCCTTTCCCTGCAGTTCAAAGTTTAGTGAAATCACCTACAGCCCCTATCCCCAGGGATAAGGGGTTTTATTTATTCTAACCTGATTCGTTCAGCCGGAAATGAACAGGTTTTAAGCTAACGCAGGATATGGGTGCTTCTTTGTAGAATAATATTGCATTGCAAGTAAAATTATCATATTGAGGAAGGTGGCCTATGTCATCCGAAGTTGAAATGCTGGATAAGGTTCTCAAGGATACCATTGCCGCCATAGACAACGGGAAAAGACAAATATTCGATATAGCCGAGCATTCCAGGACGGAATACAACCGTCTGGAAGAAGAGCTAATAGAAGTAAAAACAGCCGTTGCTGAACTGATCGACGCAGTGGACATACTGCTGAAAGAGGATAAAAAAGCCCGCCAGCGACTGGCTGAAGTCAGTAAAAATTTTAAGGTATTTAAAGAGGTGGACATAAGAAAAGCCTACGAAGAGGCGCAAGACAAAAAGCTAGAGCTGGCCGATTTGAAAAGCAAGGAAAATCTGCTCAGAACCAAAAGAGACTACTTGGAAGCCAGCCTCCGCAAAATGAAAAATTTGCTAAACAAGGCGGAAAACCTTGCCTCCCATCTTACAGCGGTAACCAACTATCTAAGCAACGCCCTGACCGACGTCAACTCCAGATTTATGGAACTGGAGCAGATTCAAAAGCTGGGAGTAAACATTATCAGGGCCCAGGAAGAAGAAAGACGCAAAGTAGCCCGGGACATACATGACGGCCCCGCCCAGCTCTTGGCAAATATCATTATGAGAACAGAATACTGCCTGAAACTAATAGACATAGATCACACCGGTGTGCGGGAAGAACTGGTGGCACTCCAGGAAATGGTCCGGCAAAGCCTGCAGGATGTACGCAAAATAATATTCGACCTGCGCCCCATGGTTCTTGACGACCTGGGGCTTATACCGGCTATCAACCAGTACCTGGATGAATTTCAAATACAATACGGTCTAATGGTGGAAGCCGTAATCATCGGCGAACCCAAGCGGTTTAACATGCCCGTGGAAGTTGCCCTATTCAGGATAGTTCAGGAGAGCCTCAGCAACATAAAGAAACATGCCAGGTCCAAACGGGTTATGGTAAAAATTGAACTTCTTCCACAAAAAATTCTCCTGATTATAAAAGATGACGGAAAAGGATTCAACCTGCAGGAAGTTTTAGCCGATAAAAAAAGAGAAGGTTACGGGTTAATCGGCATCAGGGAAAGAATCCAGATACTGAACGGTGAACTGGTGATCAACACCGCCCCCGGCCATGGCACCGTAATAAATATTTCCATGCCGCTGGAAGAGTAGCATGCGGAGAGGTGAGAGGATGGCTTTAATTAAGGTTATTATTGTTGACGACCACGCCCTGATCAGAGAAGGCATTACCAAAATACTGTCACTGGAAAAAGACATTGAAGTGGTCGGCGAAGCCGGCAGCGGGGCCGAGGCCGTAGAATTGGCCCATAAGATTAATGCTGACATCATTCTTATGGATATCAACATGCCCGGCATGAGCGGTGTGGAGGCCTGTAAAATAATCAAAAGGGAAAAACCGGACTTGGGCGTAATCGCCCTCACCATACACGACCAGGAGGAATATTTATTTGAATTTATCAGGTCCGGGGCGTCAGCCTACCTTTTAAAAGATGTAAGCCCGGACCAGTTGGTAGATACCATAAGGGGTGTAGCCAACGGCGAATCTTTCATACCTCCGAAGTTAATGAGCAGGGTATTTCATGAAATTAACAGGCTTTCCGAAACCCCCCAAAGCTATGGCCGGGATGAAAATGACGATCTGCTGACACCCAGGGAAATAGAGGTTTTAAGACTGGTGGCCCATGGAGAATCAAACAGATCCATAGCCAAAAACCTATACATAAGCGAAAAAACGGTAAAGAATCATCTTTACCGCATTTTCCAGAAGCTTGAGGTGGATGACCGCACCCAGGCGGCCCTCTATGCAGTTAAATCCAAATTAGTCAATCTCTAAAACAGTTGTTCTGCCTTTAGCGTCTCAAGGCAATATTATACATTGAACCTGAAGTTGATAATATCCCCGTCCAGTACAACATAATCCTTGCCTTCCAGCCGGGCTAGACCCTTCTCCTTTACTCCGGCCATGGAACCGGCTTCAACCAAATCGTCATATTTGACGACTTCCGCCCGGATAAAACCCCTTTCTATATCCGAGTGAATTTTCCCAGCGGCTTTTTTGGCCTCCGTGCCCCGGTGGATAGTCCAGGCCTTGACCTCATCCTCACCAACGGTAAAAAATGACATCAGCCCCAGGGTGTCGTAGGCGGCCAGCGCCAGCCTTTCCACGCCCAGTTCCGTCAGACCCAGGTCGGCCATGAACATTTCCCTGTCCTCTGGCGGGAGTTCGCTGATTTCGGCTTCCATCAGACCGCAAACCTCAATAAATTTTATCCCCCTGGCAGCGGCAAGCTCCTCTATACCCTTTTTCCCGGGATAATCCCCGGATTTGAACTGCTCTTCGTCGGTGTTAATGACAAGAATAACCTTTTTTTCAGTAAGGAAATTATAGTTGACCAGTAATTCCTTCTCTTCGTCGCTCAATTCCAGCCTGTGCAGGGGAATCTCATTTTCCAGGGTGGCGAAGCATTTTTTCAGCACCTGCAGTTCCGCTGCATTTTCCTTGGTAATCTTTTTGCCGCCCTCAATGCGAAGAATCCTTTTTTCAATGAGTTCCATGTCGGCAAAAAGCAGTTCCATGTCTATGGTTTCAATATCCTTTAAAGGATCGATTTCCCCGTCCACATGCAGCACGTCGTTGCTTTGAAAAGCCCTCACCACGTGAACCAGCAAGTCGGCATTCCTGATGCCGTCCAGAAACTGGTTGCCCACTCCCTTGCCCTGACTGGAGCCACGCACCAGACCGGGCACATCACTAAACTGAACCTGCGCGTATAAGGTACGCCTTGGTTTGAACAGGCCGGTGAGAAAATCTACCCGGCGATCAGGAACCCGGGCCATGCTCACGTTGGTTTCGGTCTTGCCGGACAGAAAATTGGAGGTCTCCGCCCCGGCATTGGTAATCAGGTTAAATACCGTGGTTTTGCCTACCATTGGAAGGCCGATAATCCCTGCTGTTAACATATATAACATCACCCGCTACATTTTAACAGAAAAAGACCGGGCAAACAATAACCCGGTGTTCGACCTAGGCGAAAGTCAAATGTCGAAAGTCAAATGTCAAAAGTCAATGAAAACTGGGAACCTTAGACATTGGACATTGGACCTTAGACTGGGCAGTTACATAAACTTCTCAATTCGTACAGGTCGGTCCGGCGGTGCGCCAACAGCGGAAGTTCACTCCTGATTTTATCTATCATGGTAAAATCAAGTGCTGCCGTCAATACCTCTTCCCCGGAGCCTGCCCGGGCCACCAACCCGCCCCAGGGATCCACCACCATGGAGTGTCCGTAGGCAACATATCCGGCTAAGACATCCCTGGCCGGGGAGGCTGCCACCACAAATAACTGGTTATCCACCGCCCGGGTTCGGAACACCAAATCCCAGTGGGCGGGACCGGTGGTCATATTAAAGGCCGCCGGAACAATAATAATTTTTGCCCCTTGCAGTGCCATTAACCTGATTAATTCCGGAAACCTTATGTCGTAGCAAATGACCACCCCCAGTGGGCCGAATGCGGTGGACATCACGGTAATTTCTTCTCCCGGCCCCAGGGTGCTTGATTCTTTAACCCGTATACCCCCAGGCAGTTCCACGTCAAAAAGATGAATCTTACGATGCCGGCCCAGAAGGGAGCCGTCCGGGCCGAAAATATAACTGGCATTGTATACCCGCTCACCTTCCCGCTCCGGCACGGACCCACCCACCAGATAGATGCCCTCTTCTTCGGCCGCGGATGACAGCATGTTGAAAGTATCACCGCCGGGATAGGTTTCCGCGAACCCGGGAAAAACTTCGGCCCGGTACGGGCAGTTGAACATCTCCGGCAGCACCACCAATCGTGCCCCCTGTTCCGCTGCCTGACCGATCATAGCCCTGGCTTTTTTTATATTGGCCGCTTTATCCTCGCCTACATTAAGCTGGCATACGGCAACTTCTACAATGTCCAACCGTCACCGCCTCCTCCTGCCCCCACGGGGACCCATTATCTCCGCCAGGATTATGCCCGACTGGATATTCCGTGGTGTAAGCAGTCTGGTCAGGTTTTGCCGGCAATAGCCGGGCTCCTTTTGCCGCCGGACAGGTGCTTCCGCTACCTCACTGTATCCCGTGTCTTCAGTGCAGGACAATCCGTCACCCCCGGCAAGAGCACAGCGCCGCCCCTCCCTGTCAACGGCCATATACTTCTGACGCCGGCGAGGCCCGGCATCAGCACCGGCGCAGCCCTGTTCCTCCTCAATCCCACTTTCCTCTTTGTCCCGAAGTTTTTCCGGTATATTTACAGGATCATCATTTTCCCGGTAAGCGGTGTTAGCTTCCCCGGCCTTACCGGCAGTTTCTGCCGGCGTATAAGATGGTTCCTCGCCCCAGGGCACGGGAACTTCACCCCAACCTGACTCTGGAGAGGCAGGAGAAGTATCCCGGGGCCGGGACCATGGCCCGGCAAGGGGTCCGTCGTCATTTTGTTCCGCCAGCACTGGGCCGCTGCTGGTTCCCTCCGGCCTGCGGTAGTTCCCGGGAATGGGCTGCGGCTCCCGGGGCAGCCTCCGTCTGGCACTGCTAAGCATCCTGTAAACCATATAGATTACAAAAATGAGCCAGATATATTTCATCTTGCCAGCTCCCTATTTGCCGTCCACCGGCGTTTTACCCCGTTCGGAGGTACCACTGTCCAGGTTAGAAATGCTTTGCCGCATATTGGTGTCGGCCAGCAGATTCTGCATATTGTAATAATCCATTACACCCAGTTTGCCCTGACGCAGGGCATCGGCCATGGCCCGGGGAACATCGGCCTCGGCATCCACCACCTTGGCCCTCATTTCTTCCACCGCAGCCTTCATTTCCTGCTCTTTGGCCACCGCCATAGCCCGCCTCTCCTCGGCCTTGGCCTGGGCTATACGCTTGTCGGCCTCAGCCTGGTCCGTCTGCAGTTGGGCGCCAATATTTCTACCCACATCGACATCAGCTATGTCTATGGATAGAATCTCAAAAGCCGTTCCCGCGTCAAGGCCTTTTCCCAGCACCGTGCGGGAGATGGAGTCGGGGTTTTCAAGCACATGCTTATGAGAGTCCGCGCTGCCCACGGTGGTCACCACACCCTCGCCCACCCTGGCCAGAATGGTTTCCTCACCGGCGCCGCCCACCAGCCGGTCGATATTCGCCCTAACCGTTACCCGGGCTACCACCTTTACCTCGATGCCGTTTTTGGCCACTGCAGACACCAGTGGTGTCTGAATAACCTTGGGATTAACGCTCATCTGGACGGCTTCCAGTACGTTCCGCCCGGCCAGATCTATGGCCGCAGCCCGCTCGAAACCCAGAGGGATGGCCGCCCTCTCGGCGGCAATAAGGGCGTTAATCACCCGGTCGACATTCCCACCCGCCAGGTAGTGCGCCTCCAGTTGGTTTGCCGTCACATCCAGCCCGGCTTTGACCGCTTTAATCAGCGGGCCGACAATCTGAGCCGGCGGTACCCTGCGCAGCCTCATACCAACGAGGGTGAAAATCCCTATGCGTACGCCGGCGGCCTGGGCCGAAATCCACAATCCCACCGGTATGAAGGAAAAGATTACGGCCACGGCTATAAGTATAAGTAAGATAAAAATAATGGAAGAGGTAAAATACCACATTTAATCAAAACACCTCCGAATATTAAAATAGTGCCACCTTAAAAACGCCACACCACAACCTTGAAACGATTTCAGGGTGAACACAGTAACTTAAGTTTATAGTAAAATGGTTTATTTGTCCAATTTTATCATCCACAAATTACCAGTATATAAAGCTCAGAATTGTTTATAATACAGTCATCAGGGTTCGTAATGGCCGAGCCAAGATTGTTACAGGGTCTTAATAGGCTCTGTGATAGTCGGCCAAAGATTAATATCGGGTTAAACTAGCTCGGTATTAGTCGGCGGGCAGACTGGTGTATGTTCCGGCAGGCTATATTGCAGTCCGAACGATTGCAATGTGGTCGTAAGGGATGTTCATTGGTCGAGCTAAGATTATCATGGGTTCCGAATTATTTTAATCTATTGCGTTTAGTTTTAGGTTAGTGTTGAGGTCTGTAACAGTCGAAAGATTGTTGCCGGCTTCTAAGGTATCCATGATAGTCAAGCAAAGATTATTATGGGTGTCGTAATGGTCTATAATAGCCGAAAGGTTGTTGTGGGCTACGCAGATACTCATAGTAGTTGTAGCGTAGGTCACTACGGGCTCTGAACCGAAAGCCTCTTCAAACTTCAGTTTGAAGAGGCTTTCTTTATGAGTCAGAGGACGGGAAAATTTTCCCCTTAGTTTTAGCGGCGGCCTGCCAGGCCGCCGCTAAGCCGGTCTAAGCTATGCCGAAGTATTTTGCCGCAATCCGGGCCGTGCAGTTACCGCCACAGACGGCACATTCATCCCCGTGCCCGTTGTGGCCCTGCAACGCATTCTTTACTTTTTGCGAATCAATTGCCATGCCGGCCTGCCTGTCAAAATCGAGGGCTACCCTAGCGCGGGCCATTTGCAGATCCCTGGCCAGGGCTCTTTTGTCACCCCTGGCAATATCTGCGGCGTGTGCAGCTATACGCGCAGCCATAACGCCATCCTTGACGTCTTCTTCCGTGGGCAGGCCGAGATGTTCCGCCGGTGTTACATAGCATAAAAAGTCGGCGCCGGCGGCACCGGCAATGGCCCCTCCGATAGCCGAAGTAATATGGTCGTAGCCCGGCGCAATATCGGTGGCCAGGGTGCCTAAAATGAAATAGGGAGCGCCGTTGCACAGATTCTTTTGCAGCAGCATGGTTGCTCCCACATGGTGCATGGGAACATGGCCCGGGCCTTCCACCATCACCTGCACCCCGGCTGCCTGTGCTCTTGCCGTCAGTTCGCCCGCCACAATAAGTCCCTGGAGCTGAGCCCCGTC
>LADO01000066.1 GCA_000961595.1 Peptococcaceae bacterium BRH_c4b | reverse complement strand
TAACATAAAGAGATGCTGCATTTTTAGATTTAGATATTTTTAATCTCAAGCCAATCCCTCCAATTCCTTATATTATAACACAGTACGCAAAGGTACGCATTATAAAAGTGGCCAAATTTGACATTTTTGCAACAAAAAAAGCCCTGTTTCCAAGGCTTCTAGAAAATCTATTGGTTATTCAACTGTCAAAGACCCGTAACATAAAGAGATGCTGCATTTTTAGATTTAGATATTTTTAATCTCAAGCCAATCCCTCCAATTCCTTATATTATAACACAGTACGCAAAGGTACGCATTATAAAAGTGGCCAAATTTGACATTTTTGCAACAAAAAAAGCCCTGTTTCCAAGGCTTCTAGAAAATCTATTGGTTATTCAACTGTCAAAGACCCGATAATTCGCCAGCCAAAAAAAGTTTACTATCTTTGGCGTGCTATGGAGTGCTGTTATAATTTGTGATAAAATGTTTTAGAGTCGTGAATTGTGCCGGTTTGACCGGAGGGTGAAAATATATTGAAAGTCAATCTGCTGGGTGCCGGCATTGACAGGCTATCTATTGAAGAATGTACATACAGGATAGGGGAGTTCATTGAACAGGGCGCTCCCCGTTTTGTGGTTACCCTGAATCCGGAGCTGCTCTACCAGGCCCAGTTTTATTCGGAACTGCTGGATATGGTTAACCAGGCAGACCTGGTAACACCCGACGGCGTGGGTATAGTCTGGGCCTGCCGGGTGAAGGGGGAGCCCGTACCCGGCAGGGTTACAGGCATTGATTTGATGCTGGGGCTGCTGGAACGGGCGGCTGAAAAGGGTTGGCGTGTTTTCCTGCTGGGATCAGCGCCGGGGGTGGCTGAAGACGCCGCCCTTAATATTGTTGAAAAATACCCCGGCCTTCATGTGGTGGGTACCCATCACGGCTATTTTACCCCCGGGGACGAGCCCGGGCTTATAGAGGCCATCAGAAAGACCAGGCCGCACCTGCTGTTCGTGGCCCTGGGCGCGCCCCGCCAGGAGCAGTGGATATACGCCCACAGGCAGCGGCTGGGTGTGCCGGTGGCCATGGGTATCGGTGGTAGCCTGGATGTGCTGGCCGGTAGGGTTCCCCGGGCGCCGGCATGGATGCAAACGCTGCACGTTGAGTGGCTGGGCAGGTTGTTGCGCCAGCCCTCGCGCTGGAGAAGGATGCTGGTATTGCCCAAATTTGCATTTATGGTTTTAAGGACGTATTTAAAGAAAGGCAGAATTGCTTCATGCCGAAGGTAATCATTTCCGGTTATTACGGGTTTAAAAACAACGGCGATGAGGCCATGTTATACGCTATACTTGAGGTCTTGGGCCGTAGCGTGCCGGGCCTTGTTCCTGTTGTCCTGTCCAGGGACCCGCAGGAAACCGGCCGCTTTTTCGGCGTAAAGGCGGTTCCCAGGCATGATTTGAGGCTGATTTGGAAGGAATTGAGCCGGGCTGACCTTTTAATCAGCGGTAGCGGCGGCCTGCTGCAAGATGCCACCGGGCCCAACAGTATATTGTATTACCTGGGTGTGGTAACTTTGGCCAAAATGATGGGAAAGCCGGTATTTTTCTATGGCCAGGGCATCGGTCCCGTTACAACGGCTTTGGGCAAGACATTGATGCGCCTGGTGGTGAATAGGGTGGACGCCATTACCGTCCGGGACGAGGAGTCCAGGAAAGAACTGCTGTTGCTGGGCGTTAACAAACCACCGGTATACGTCACGGCGGACCCCGCCCTGGGTCTGGATACCGCCGGTATCGACCCTGCTGTCGGCAGAGAGATACTTACCAATCTGGGCGTGGAACCGGGCACGCCACTGCTGGGTGTATCGGTCAGATCCTGGAAGAATTTGCAGGAATACAAAAAAGTGCTTGCTCTGGTATGTGACCGGCTCACCGAGGAGGGCTGGAAGGTGATTTTCCTGCCCATGCATTATCCCGGGGATGTGGATGTCAGCAGGGAGATATCTTCCCTGATGAAGAATCCTTCCATAACCGTGGAAAGGCAGCTTAATTTCAGAGAGATGCTTTCACTGATGATGCAGGTACATACCATTATCGGTATGCGCCTCCATTTTTTGATTTTTGGAGCCCTGCTCAATATACCCATGGTGGGGGTTTCTTACGACCCCAAGGTGGACAGGTTTTTGAATTTAATGCAGATGCCCTCCGGGGGTGCTGTTGACCACCTTAATTTTGACCAGTTGCTGTCTCAGGTTCATGACGTAATTGCCCGCAGGGATGAGTTAAAGGAAATGCTGGCGGACCGGGTGACTGCTTTAAGGAAAGAGGCGCTTCAGAGCGCCGGGCTGGTGGCCGGCATGTTGAAGCCTAAGCAAAGTAAGTGAGCATCTGCCTTTTTGACTCCAGAGTCATTAAGAGGCCGTTTTTCTGCGGCCTCCTGGCGGAACTTTTTGGCGGCTGATGTCGTCTGTTTTATATGGAGGTTTATATTGTGAAGGGAAATAAAACGGTATTGCGGCTGGTAATCCTGGGTGCCCTTGTACTGGCTGGGATCGTACTGTTCGCCGGGGTCGTGGCCGGGGTGGCCGGCACCGGCAGTCCTGGCAGCCAGGACGATCCGCTGGTGACCAGGAGCTTTGTGCTGGAACAAATAGAAAAGGCTCTTACAGGCAGCAAGAGCGAGGATACCGGTTCCGCAGCGGCTAAGAACTTTACATGGCAGGTGACCGAATTGGCCCCGGGCCAGCAGTTCGAGGGCATGGCAGGGACCGAATTTATCGTCCGGGCCGGTAATGCCGTGCTGGTGGACCCGCCTGGCAGCGGTGTTCCCGACATTACCTCGGGAACCAACGTCAGGGCCGGCAAAACCCTGGCGCTGGATCACCAGTTGATTATTCCCCGTTCGGACGGCCGGGGGTTTATCTGCCTGCCCGGCAAAAATGTTATAGTTATGTACAGGGGCGAGGCTGTGATAAAATAGCGTTATACCTATATCGTCTCTTAAGTGGTGTGTAGAATATATTCGTAAATAGAGAGGTGTTTGTTGAAGTGAAACACCGGAGACCCAAATACAGGTTAAAAAGCAGGATCAGGCTGGTCGCCTTGCTGGTAGTGCTGTTTCTTGTGGCCGGGGGAGGCTATTTGTGGGCAGCCGGCCTACTGCCTTTTGGGCCCGAAGGAGGCCCCATAATACCTCCGGATGAAAATGAAATGTACCAGGGCAGGAAAAATATATTGCTGCTAGGCATGGACGCCCGTGAGGGCGAGACCAAGGCGCGAACCGATACCATGATGCTGGCCAGCATAGACACTGAGAAAAACCAGCTGGCGGTGGTTTCCATTCCCCGGGATACCAGGGTGGAAATAGCCGGTCACGGCGTGGAAAAGATTAACAGCACCACCCTGTACGGTGGGCCGGAACTGGCCATGAGTACTGTATCCGATTTGTTGGGGGTGTCGGTTGACGATTATGTTATAACTAACTATGAGGGTTTTAAAGAGATTATCGATACCCTGGACGGGGTAACCCTCGACGTTGGAGAGAGAATGTACCATTACGATCCCCAGGACGGAGGTATTTATACCATTAATCTTAAGCCCGGGGTGCAGCGGCTGGATGGGGAAAAAGCACTGCAGTTTGTCCGCTACCGGGGGTATGCGCTGGGCGACATCTCCAGGACCGAGGCCCAGCAGAAGTTTCTCACCGCCCTGACCAAGGAGGTTCTCCAGGCGGGTACGGTGCCGAAGCTGCCCAAGCTGGTGGCAAAGCTTAATGATGCCGTTTCCACCAGTATGAGCTTTACCGAAATGGTTAAGCTGGCCAATGTGGCCCGCAAAATGACCGGAGCCAGTATTGTTACCCAGACCCTGCCGGGTACTTTCCTGGATTACAAGGGGACCAGCTACTGGAGTGTGGACCCGTCCCAGGCCAGGCAGATGGTGGCCCGTCTGCTTGATGGCGAGAAATATGCACAGGTGGTGCAGGGCTCTGCAGTGGTGCCCGGCGACAATAATAAGAAAGATGAGACGGAAAATAATATGCTGCCGGGAGGCGTAATGCCCGGCGGTGCGGCGCCGGATACGGGGGCAACCGGGGACGGAACCGCAACGGAACAGACCGGCGGCAGTTCCTCCCAACCAATTTCGCCTGACGGGCAGAGTAGCGGCAAAACCAGCAAGCCGAAGAAAAGCGGCAGCGCCGGCGGATCTGACACGGTAATTATAACTCCAGGGAATTCGGACGCCCCGGATCAAAATAATGAAACGGATTCCGGGGGAAATATTACAATAACCCCCGACTTGCCCCAGGCAGTGCCCGGTGGAATTTTCCCAAGAACATGATGCAAAACAAATCCCGCAATCCTGTTTGCAGTGATTGCGGGATTTGTTATAAGTCTAAGGTCGAAAGTCATTCAATAAACGTACTTGCTAATGTCTCATTGACTTTTGACTTTTAACGTTCGACATATGACATTTAGTCATTCACTTCCGGGGCGGCGGCCAGCATGCCCGCCAAAAACCAGAAATAGGTGGCCATCATGGGTACTTCAAAAATGTTTTCCACCCCGTTGTGCAGTATCACACCGGTCAGCCCGGCCAGCATGCCCGCCGCCAGCAGCCTGGTTTTGTGGTCGGCTAAACGACGCACGGCGTCAATACCCAGACGGAAGGCGTTCAGCAGCAGCCAGAGCAGCGCCAGCAGCCCGATCAGGCCGCTTTCCACGGCGGTTTTTAAATAAAAATTATCCACGTAAAAGCTGCCGGGTATGCGGCGGGCGGCCACCGCCCCGCCGAAGCGGCCGAAGCCCTCGCCGAACCAGGGGTTTTCCTTCAGCCTGTCCAGACCCATGCTCCAGCGGGCCAGGCGACCTGCCCTGGCGCTGCTGGCCATGTATTCGGCGGAAAGCATGTAGCTCAGCCTGGAGCCGATGCCGGGCACAAATTTCAGCCCCGCCAGGCCGCCCAGAGCCATGACAAGGAACATTTTAGGGCTATACAGGATGCTGTAAAGCGCCAGCGCCCCGGCCAGGGCCAGCCAGGCCCCCCGGGAATAGGTGAACAGCAAGCAGGCCAGCATTGCGGCCAGGCAGGCGGCATAAATGAGCTGCCAGTGAATTCTATTCTTTAAATTAATGATCCTGCTTATGGTCATGGGTATGAACAGGACTAGCAGGCTGCCCAGCACATTGGGGCTGGTGACCAGGGAAAACACCCTGGTGCGGACCCCGGCCTCGGCCTGGTCCACCCAGCCGGCGGGCATTTCCACCCCCACGATATATTGATATATGCCAATCAGCGCCAGGATTGTGGCCGTGGCGATGAGTCCCGTGGCCAGGGCGTCCAGCTGGCGGTGGTTGATAATGAGGTTAGCCGCAACAAAATACCAGAGCAGGTACTGTATATACACCCTGGCCCCCTCCAGGGCCAGGGTGGCGTCCGGGGAGCGCAGGAAATAGAGAAACAATATTATTCCTATATATACAATTACGGGTATGTCCATCATTGTCCGCCGCCAGGCTATATTGCCCCGGGCGGCCATCTGAAGTGGCCAGGCCACCAGTATGAACAGGAAAAGCAGTTCATCCCAACTGCCCGCCAGGCCGGCCAGGGGTGAAATATTTCTCAGCAGGTAATCCACCACGGGGTAGAGCACAATCAGCCACAGTGCCGTTTCCACTCTGGTTCCAGTCACGGTGCGCCAGGCCAGGCTGTTTTCAAGTGCAGACGGGGCACCCAAACTGCACAGTCTGCTGCCCGGCAGGCAACTTCTAAAAAAAGATCCAGCCGCAGCCACCGGGGTCATCAGCAGCCAGGCCAGTTTTCCGGCTAAAGTGATCAATGCCGATGAGGCAGCTACTTCCTTTCCGGTATAGGAGGGGGGCCGGGTTAAAAAACCAACTGCCAGGCTGCCGCTTTTGTGCCGGGTAAAAAGGGCGCCCAGGCCGGCCAGCATTTTATAAAAAAGGCTCTCTTTCAATACTTCGGACGGCTGCAATACAACACTTCCCCTCCCGGCTCCATTCAAGTCCAAAGTCTAAAGTCCGAGGCTTCTAGCTTTCATTGACTTTTGACCTTCGACTTTTGACATTAGACTTATACTGGATATTATACACGAGCCCCCGCCATATCTCAACGGTCCAAAAACTCCTTGTCGAATGCCAGTGAAATTGATAAAATGGTTAGAGCAATGCCAAGGAGGCACTTCCGGTGAAGCGTATACGGGTTCTCCACGTAATTGGCGGTGGCGAATTCGGTGGGGCTGAACGTCATATACTCAATCTGGCCACAGCCATGGACCCGCAGAGGGTGGCGATTACCGTATGTTGCCTTTTTGCAGATCCCTTTGTGCAGGTGGCCAGGGACGTGGGTATTAATGCCCTGGCTATTCCCATGCGTCACAAGCTGGATTTGAGCATAATAACCAAATTACGGGATGTCATAAAAGAGGAAGAAGCCGATCTCGTGCATACCCACGGCGTCCGGGCCAATCTGGTGGGGCGTTTGTCTGCCAAAATGGCGGGCCGGGAGACCGTGATTACCACCGTGCACAGCCTGCTGGCCCAGGATTATCCGGATGTGTTCAGCCGCCTGGCGAACATGCTGATAGAGCGGGCCTCCCGGGGCTTTAGCACGCATTTTATTGCTGTTTCCGGGGGGTTGCAGAAGGCGCTGTTGCAGCAGGGCATTCCGGAGAAAAAGATAACGGTCATATATAACGGGCTTAATCCCGGTGATTTTACCAGCCTGCGCCCCCCGGGGTCCTGGCGGGAGAGCATGGGACTGGCTCCGGACGTGCCACTAGTGGCCATGATTGGCCGCCTGCATCCGGTAAAAGGACACCGTATTTTCCTAAAGGCTGCTGCAGAGTTTCTGAAGTCCAGACCTGAGGTACGCTTTGTGGTGGTGGGCTCCGGCCCGGAGCGGGACAGGCTGGAGGATTACGCCAGGCTGCTGAATATTTCCGATTCAGTAATTTTTACCGGCTTTGTCACCGATGTTGTGGACATACTTCCGGATTTAAATTTACTGGTAATTCCCTCCCTGTGGGAGGGTTTCGGGCTGACAGCCCTGGAGGCTATGGTTGCCGGCGTGCCGGTGTTGGCTACGTCTGTGGGCGGGCTCCCGGAGGTGGTGGAACACGGCACTACCGGTCTACTGGTGCCTCCCGCGGATGACGCGGCTCTGGCCAGGGGCATCAACTGGATGCTGGACCACCCCGGGGAAGCCCTGGAAATGTCCGAAGCGGCCAGGGCTGTGGTGGAGCAAAAGTTTACCGCCTCCGTAATGGCCAGAAAAACGGAATACCTTTACAGGAGGCTGTTGGAGGAATAGATTTGAAGAGGGAACTGGCCGGGGAAAAAATAATATGTATCTCATCGGTGGACTGGGACCCCATCTGGACCCGCAAGCAGCAGGTGATGTCCCGCTTGCCCGCCGGTAATAAAATTCTTTATGTTGAGCCTCCCGTCACCCTGCTGTCGGCCTTCAAGGACCGCTCTCTGTGGTTTAAATGGTGGCTGTGGCTAAAGGGGCCGCGGAAAAAAACTGAAAATATTTATTTGTATTCACCGCCAGTGGTGCTTCCCTTCGGAAATGTTTACCGTTGGGTAAACCGCTTAAACCAGCGGTGGCTTTTACTTTTTGTAAAGAAAATTGCCAGGCGGCTGGGAATGAATGATCCTATTGTGTGGACTTACCTGCCCAACAGTCTGTCCCTGGCGGAGGGCCTGGGGCCCAAGCTGCTGATATACGACTGCGTTGATGAGCACTCGGAATACACAGGGCTGATTAATAAGGAAGCGATGCTGGACATGGAGCGCAACCTGCTAGCCAGGTGCGACCTTGTTTTCGTCACGGCCCCGGGGCTTTATGACAGCAAGAAAAATTTGACCCGGAATATTTACTTGCTGCCTAACGCCGCAGATGTAGAGCATTTTGCCCGGGCTTCTCTGCCTGAAACCATGGTGCCGGAGGAGATAAAACGCCTGCCCCGCCCGGTGCTGGGATTCGTGGGGGTTATTCACGATTGGATTGACCAGGATCTTATTGCCTACCTGGCGGAAAAAAGGCCGGACTGGTCGGTGGCCATGATCGGCCCGGTGGGGGCTGGTATTAACGTGGACAGGCTGAAGACCCTGCCCAACGTGCATTTTTTCGGGCGTAAAACCAAGGAGGAAATGCCCGGCTACCTGAAGGGATTTGACGTTTGCCTGAACTCTTTCCGCAAGAATGAGCTGACCGAAAGGGTCAGCCCGCTTAAATTCTATGAATATCTGGCTTCCGGGAGGCCTGTTGTGAGCGTGGAAATGCCGGGAGTCATGGAGTTTGCCGGGGTAATTGAACTGGCCGGTGACTACGAAGGTTTTTACCAGGGCGTGGAACGGGCACTGACTGGGGAAACCCCGGAGAGGCAAAAGCTGCGCCTGCAGGCTGCGGCCCGTAATTCCTGGGACAGCCGGGTGGAGTATATGACGGACAAAATTATGCAGACCATGGAGTAACTAAGGTCGCTGGGAGGTAGTAAAAGTTGAACCAGGACAACATCAGGGTTGCCGTTTTCGGTTTAGGCTTTGTGGGTTTGCCCCTTGCCTTGAGCTTCGCCCTGCGGGGCTGCAAAGTATATGGTGTGGATGTGAATGAGGAACTGGTGGAGGAAATCAACTCCGGCGTGACATATCATCATGAGAGCTACCGGGGTGAGGGGATCAGGGAAATATTGCGCCGGGAGCTGGATGCAGGCCGCTTCCGGGCTACCACCCGGCCACAGGAGGCCATGGCCTCCTGTGACAATATAATTATCACTGTGGGGTTGCCGGTAAGCGACGGCGTACCCTACACCGGCCATCTGGAGGAGTGCGTCCGCTCGGTTGCCGCCAGCCTGAAAAAGGGAGATCTGGTGGTGGTGCGGGGTACACTGGTGCCTGGGATGACCAGGGGGCTGGTGCTGCCCCTGCTGGAGACAAGCGGACTTAAGGCCGGGGAGGACTTTAATCTGGCCTATTCTTCGGAGAGGATAGCCGAGGGCAAGGCCTTTGAAGAGTTCGAAAATATGCCCGGGCTGGTAAGCGGGTACGACCGGGGGGCGGCCTTAAGGTCCAGGGAACTGCTCTCGGTGGTTACCAAAGCGGAGCTTACGGTGGCTTCGTCCTTTGAGGTGGTGGAAACCGCCAAAGTAGTGGAAAATGTATCCCGGGATGTGAACATTGCCTTTGTAAACGAGCTGGCCAGGTTTACCAAGGCCATGGATATAGACATTTTTGAAGTAATCGCCCTGGCCAACACCCACAAAAGGGTCAACCTGCTTACCCCCGGACCCGGGGTGGGAGGCTACTGCATTCCTAACGCCCTGCACTATCTCACTCCCCGGGCCGGGGAACTGGGTGTCGAATTGGCGCTCATGGGAACCGCCAGGCAGGTAAACGAGAATATGCCGGCCCATGTAGTGTCCCTGGTGATGAAAAACCTGAAAGTGCCGCCAGCGGCGGCCAGGGTGGCGGTGCTGGGCATCGCTATGAAGGATTATTCCAGCGATGCCCGTTGCAGCCCTGCTCACCGGATAATTAATTTGCTGGAAAGGGCCGGGGTGGAGGTGAGAGCCTATGACCCGGCGGTTCCATCCATGTACCACTTCACCGTGGACAGCCTGGAAGACGCCCTGGGGGGAGCCCACGGGGCGGTGCTGCTGGCCCGGCAGGATGGGATGGAGTTTACGGACCTGGAGTTTTTTGTCCGGCTGATGAACAGCGTCGAACCCTTTGTAATCGACGCCAAAAATATGCTCGGAGGAGTGGAGTCTCCGCCGGGATTGACGGTGGAGGGGCTGTAGGAGCAAGTGGGGACGGTTCTTGCTTGCCCGGGAAGGGCAAGCAAGAACCGTCCCCACTTGCTCCCCGCTTGTCGCATCAGTCCTTAATGGTTATGCCCATAATGGTGCCCTTTAGCTCATAGTCTCTGGACTTCACATAGTAATCCTTGCCTATTCTTATTTCCTGGCCGCCCATGGTGATGGTTGCGGAGGAAATGTTGACTTTACCCTCATTCACTACGAACACGTCTTTCATATAGGGGTCGTAGGAGATGACCTTGTTTCCCTGGGCGTTTAGGTTTACCGACAGTCCCGGTTTTATGTCCACGGACTTTACTGCCACTGGGGTGTAGATGGCATCCTTGACCATTTTATCCCCCACTTTTACGGCAGCTGCCAGTTCCGGGCGGACGCAGGGCACCATGACCTGGAATTCCACTGTTCTTATTTCCCCCTGGGCTGATTTGTGGGTGTACTTATATGCGGCCCCGGCCCCCACCAGTACTATTAGCAGCAGTATAATCAGGTCGATTATATTAACCAGTCCGAAAACCTTTCCCTTCTCGTCAATTAATTTCATAAAGCTCCTCCTTGTCAGTAGTTGGGGACATTCCTCCGACCCCAGTAAGTTGGGGACATTCCTCTGACCCTAGAGCCAAGCTCCAAAGAGAGGTGTGTCCCCTGACCTTAGTCATTCCTTCGCAGAATTGAAAAAGGTATGTGACAGACAGGGGGGACTGTTCTTCTACCTAAGAAGGTGTGTCCCCTGACCTAAATCCTATTAAAATATAATATTTTTTAAGCCTCCGGTCAACGCAATAGTGGACAGGCCGGCAGGAATTTTTAGTCAGGGGAAGAATTAAAAATAGAGGAATTAAAAAATACCAGGATGTCCATAATCTTACCGGAGGTGTTCCTTTGGAATTAAAGGATATACAAAAAATACTGCCCCACCGCTATCCCTTTATATTGGTGGACAAGATTCTTGAGATGGAACCGGGTAAAAGGGCAGTGGGCATAAAAAACGTCAGCGGCAACGAGCCGTTTTTTCAGGGACATTTTCCGGGCTATCCGGTGATGCCCGGGGTGCTGATTATCGAGGCCATGGCCCAGGTGGGGGCGGTGGCGGCCTTGTCGCTCCCGGGCATGGAAGGCAAACTGGCCCTTTTTGCCGGCATTGACGGGGCCAGGTTCCGCAGGCAGGTTCTACCCGGCGATCAACTTCGCCTGGAGGTGGAAGTGCTGAAATTAAAAGGCAGGATAGGCAAGAGCAAAGGGGTAGCCACGGTAAACGGTGAGCCTACAGCCGAGGCGGAACTTCTATTTGCGATCATTGATAATAAAGAAAATTTGCCGGAAAAATAAAAAACGGTTAAAAGCGACGGGATGATGCGAATTTTGCAGCTAACTGATGATAACTTGTCCATCTGGCGGGCTGTGCCTGTCGTAGCAGGTTTTTTTGGTGTTTGTAATTCTAATTAATTGAATGGTAAAATAATAGTGGTTTGATCTCATTTCTCCATTATTTTTCTATTTAACACGGCGAAAGTAGGGATTTTGTTGCTGTATGCCATATTGTCCCTCATATTGGCCTTCGGTGTGGCTCTGGCGGTCACCCCCTGGGTCAGAAAAAGGGCTTTTGCCTGGGGCGCTGTGGATTACCCGGACCAGCGCAAGGTACATAGCGGTGTCATGCCCCGACTTGGCGGACTGGCTGTTTATCTGGCCTTTGTGTCGGCGGTGCTGGTAGCCCGGCCTTTAAATAGCGGTACACTGGGGTTACTGTTGGGCATAACACTGATTACACTACTGGGAATTATTGATGATATCAGGGGCTTGTCTCCCAGGCTAAAGCTGGCTGGACAGATAGTGGCAGCTCTGGCGGTTATTCCCTTTGGCATAAAGGTTCAGTTATTTACCAACCCTTTTAACGGCGATATACTGTATCTCGGAGCCCTTTCCGTTCCCGTCACCGTATTCTGGCTGGTGGCGGTGACCAACGCCATCAACCTCGTTGACGGGCTGGACGGACTGGCCGCCGGGATTTCCGGCATAGCCGCCCTGACCATGGCGGCGGTGGCCTGGACCCAGTTCAACGTACTGGGCCTGCCGGGGCAAAGCGGGGCTATACTGCTGCCGCTGATTCTTGCTGCCTCCATTTTGGGCTTCCTGAAACATAATTATCACCCGGCCACCATCTTCCTGGGCGATTCCGGCTCCATGATGCTGGGTTTCTGCCTCGGGGCAATATCCGTAATGGGGCTTACCAAGAGCTTCACGGCGGTATCCGTAATACTGCCGCTGGTGATTCTGGGCATTCCCCTGCTGGATACTACCTTCGCCATACTGAGGCGTTACCACAAGCACCGGCCTATTCTTCAACCTGACCGGGAGCACCTGCATCACCAACTTATGGCTTTGGGACTGACCCACTCCCAGGCGGTGCTGGTCATATACGGCGTCAGCCTTGTTATGGGCATAAGTGCGGTGGCGCTAAACCTGGTATCCAACGACCAGGCGGCTGTGCTGCTGGTTATACTCTCTACCATGGTGCTGGTGGGTGCGAATAAAATAGGAGTCCTGGGTACACGGGTAAGAAGGGAACGAACTGCTGCCAGGGAAAGAAATACTCCAAAGTAGCATAGCTAACGGCCCACGAAAATGTAGGGCTGTTTTTAATTTTTAGTTAAATCTACTTACTTTTTTGTAAACCGGCTGTATAATTATAGCAGGAGGTGATCCTTATGAGGATTAGAAAAGCTGTTATACCTGCCGCCGGTTTGGGGGTAAGATTTTTACCGGCCACCAAAGCTCAGCCCAAAGAAATGCTTCCCATAGTGGATAAGCCAACCATTCAGTACATAATAGAGGAAGCGGTTGCTTCCGGCATTGACGACATACTAGTTATTACAGGCAGACATAAAAAATCCATAGAGGATCATTTTGACAGATTTCCCAGCCTGGAGGCCCATTTGCGGAGTAAGGGCAAGGAAGATTTACTCGATATGGTTTTAGGTATAGGGGAAATGGCCGATATATGTTACATCCGCCAGAAAGAACCCCGGGGTCTGGGACATGCTGTCTACTGCGCCAGAAAATTTGTGGGTAACGAACCCTTTGCCGTGCTGCTGGGGGATGACATTGTACGTAGTGAAACCCCCTGCCTCAAGCAGTTGATAGATTTATACGAAGATACCGGTGCTTCCGTAATCGGCGTGCAGGAGGTGCCCGGGGCGGATGTCAGCAAATACGGCATTCTGGACGCCAGGGAAATAAGAGAAGGTATTTATAAAATCAATGATCTGGTGGAGAAGCCAGCCCCGGAGAAGGCACCTTCCCGTCTAGCCATCATGGGGAGGTATATCATAACACCGGCTATTTTTGATATACTGTCCGGCACCGAGCCCGGCGCGGGCGGTGAAATTCAGCTTACCGACGCCCTGAGGGAGCTTTGCCGGCAGGAGCCCATGTACGGACTGGTTTTCGAAGGTCAGCGCTACGATGTGGGAGATAAGCTGGGCTATTTAAAAGCAATGGTGGAGTTTGCCCTGGACCGTCCGGATTTGTCCAGGGAGTTTGCGGTCTATCTCAGGGAAGTGGTCGCTAAAAGCATTGCCAATTAAGTATTTAGATTATATAATTTTATATTGTACAAAGGGTGGGCGATTGGATGCCCGCCCTTTGTATAGCAAATGCGTGTAAATTTTTTGTGCTTCCCCGAACCGTTCAGGGGTTTTGGTCGGGGGTTCCCTCAATGAATGGCTGGAGGATGTTATAATGAAGGTAATGGTGACCGGCGGGGCCGGCTTTATTGGATCGCACCTGGTGGATGCCCTGGTTTCCAGAGGGGACGGGGTAGCCGTGCTGGATGATCTGAGCACGGGCAAATTTGAGAATGTCAATTCTCAGGTTAATTTTTACCAAGGGAATATCCGGGATGCCGGGTTCGTGCTGGACGTGGTAGAAAGGGAGCGTCCCCGGGTTATTTTTCACCATGCAGCCCAGGCTGATGTGCAGACATCAGTAAAGGACCCCGCTTCTGACGCGCAAATCAACATCATAGGTACAATAAACCTTCTGGAAGCGGCCCGTAGAAACAATGTGGCTAAAGTGGTATACGCCTCGTCGGCCGCTGTCTACGGTATTCCCCACTACCTTCCGGTGGACGAAAGCCACCCGGTCTCACTGCTTTCCGGCTACGGCATATCCAAATACACCGTGGAACATTACCTGACGATTTATAAAACCATGTACGGACTGGATTTTACCGTGCTGCGCTACGCCAATGTCTACGGCCCCAGGCAGGACGCCGGGGGCGAGGGAGGGGTAGTGGCTATCTTCCTGGACAGAGTGTTAAGGGACGAAAGCCCCGTGATATATGGAGACGGGGAGCAGACCAGGGACTTTGTCTTTGTTAGGGATGTGGTGGCGGCCAATCTGGCCGCTGCAGGAAAAGCCGGTGGCTCGGTGCTGAATGTGAGCACTGGCCGGGCCACCAGCGTGAACCGGCTGTTTAATATGATTGCTGAGCTCACCAGCAGTGGTGTTACACCTTCATATTGCCCCTCCAGGCCCGGGGACATCAAAGATAGCCGCCTGGACAATACCCTGGCCAATAATGTGCTGGACTGGAACCCGGCCTATGAGCTTAAAGACGGATTGAAGGAAACCATAAAGAAGTGGAAGAAACACTAATATTAAACCCCTGCATCAGCGTGCGGGGGTTTAATATTCAGTACGTATATGTTTTTTTCTGCTTTCAGGATATTGCGCCATGCAGCTACTCTACTTCGCTGAATGTACATTCCTTTTTGCTTCCTGTATTTTGCTGGCTGTCTTTTTATTGGTCCGTATTTCCACCAGGTATTTTTCAAACAACTTCTTCCGTTCCGCCAAACTCTTCTTGAATTCGCTTTGCTCCATTATTTATTCTCTCCCCGAAAAATTCAATAACTGGTTAATAGTATTAACAAAATTTTACTTATATAACCATGATTTCATATAGAGATACCATAAAAACAAACCAACAATTAGTAAATTTTCCCCGTCATGAATCTATTTGAGGAAGGAGATTGTATCTTTACATAGAAACAAAGCTAAATTAAGCACATTTTGTAACAATATGGAGAAAGACAGGTTTTTTAAAAATAATATTTATTAGGTTAATAAGGAGGTTAAGAGCAAGGTGATTGATGGTAGGAAAATGAATTGTAAGATGCCTGTAAAGCTGTTGTTTATTTTTATGGTAGCTGCCATGCTGCTAGTTCTACAAGCAACGGCTGGTTACGCCGCAGAGAATGGCGGATTGCAGGGAGAGGAAAAAATATTTAAGGATGTTTCGTTAACTGATGCAAATGCCCCTTACATAAAGTTTTTATTTGAAAAAGGGTTGATGACCGGCTACCCCGACGGCTCATTCGGGCCCGGAAGGCCCCTTACCAGAGCCGAGGCTGTGATTGTGCTGGCCAAAGGAGCAGGTATCAAGCCGGTAACATCTGCAGTAGCCACCTTCAGGGATACGGGACCGGGACACTGGGCCTACGGCTATATAGAGGCGGCGGTTAAAGCCGGTATACTGAGCGGCTATCCCGATGGAACGTTTCGCCCGGACGCCCAGTTATCCCGGGCCGAGACCATGGCCCTGTTAATAAAATGGTCAAAGCAGGATACACCTGACGTGTCTCTGACTATCAAGGATGTAGCGATAACAAACTGGGCTTATAAGGCTGTCTGCACGGCGGTGGATGCCAATTTTATTGCCCTGCCGGCGGATGGCAATTTCAATCCTGATCAGGCCATAACCCGCCGGGATTTCGCCCGGGGCACCACCATGACCATGGCATTAAGCCCCGCGTATAATGCGGTAAGTCTAAAAGGGGAACTGGTGGTTAAAAAAGGTTCCCTGAAGGTTAAAACTGCTGCCGGGGAGCAGACGGTAACAGACAGGCTGACGCTGCAGGAAGGGATGCAAATAAATACCTCGCCCGGTTGTGATGCGGAAATAGTCTTTGATGACGGTAGCGGCATTAAAATAATGGAAAACACAGAAATCATTCTTCGGAAGATGGGCGGCTTACAGACCATCAGAAAAGACGGTATGCCCATTACAGCTATAGATAATGTTGATATAAAGCTGAACAGCGGGAAAATATTCGGAGCTCTGGCCAGCAAGTACGATAGCCAGCAGAATAAAGAAAATAAGGATAATAAAGAAGATAAGAGTAAGTTAATAGCATCTACCGAATTAACGCCGGAATTGTATAAATCGCTGCTGGCCCTGGAGCAGCCGAAATCCAGTCAGCAGCAGCTTCCCTGGTATAAGGTAGCATCTACGAAAAAGGTAAAGGTTACCGTGGACATGCCCTGGGGAGTGGCCGCCGTCCGGGGAACCTTCTGGTCGAACGAAGTAGGTCTTAAGGAACTGATAACCAGCGTGCTGAACGGAGAAATGACATTGACCACCACCGGCGGCCAGACAGTAACGATTTCAGGCGGCCAGATGACTACTGTGGATTCCGCCGGGGGGCCGCCCACACCGCCCGCGCCCATGCCCCCGGAAGTAGCCCAGGTCTGGCAGGCACTTCAGGATTGGGTTACACAAAGGGCTGAAGAAATACAGAATAACCAGCTGACAGATTTCGAAGCGCCTCCAGGCGATCTAAATAATGAACAGGCTCCGGCAACAGAGCAGTTGCAAACACTGGTTCAAACATTAAGCGATGCCATTGACAATGCGATTAGTAATACAAATACCAGTATCAGTACCAATACGTCTTCCGGGAACGGCAGCGGTTCTAACACAACTGTAACCATAACCTCCGGTACTATTCAGGCCATGCTTATGAGTAAATCAGGGTCGTATCTGGACCAAAAAACTATTAATTTTTATTTAGGCACGTCTTATTCAGATGAAGGAACATTCATCGGAAGCGGTGTTACTGGTGCAGATGGTATAGCAACTTGTGTACTTACTAATATAACCATGAATTATACACCGGGCCAGAAATATTATGTTATAGCCAAATTCGCCGGAGATGGAACGTATGATGCCTCAAAATCCTCCGTTTTGCCATACAGCAATACGGATTTAATGCTGACAATAAATCCATCCACTATGGTTTCTCCCGGGGACACGGTAACGGCGGAGGTAGTGCTAACAAACAATGGAAACGCACTTCCAGGCCAAAATGTAAAGTTGTATGACGGCTATCCTCCGAACGGTTATTTAATTGCAACTATACAAACAAATACAAACGGCCTCGCTACTTATGATTTAACAAGTTATATAGCTAATAAGGGCGAAAGTTTCAATATTTATGCGGAGTTCGAGGGCAGTAATTCCGGTACCTATTACACGCCGGCGGGGGATAGCTGTTATATATCTGTATCAGACTCCTCCTCCTCTATATATCTTAATGACGTTAGTATTGCGGCGGCGTCCATCGTAAATCTCAGCGGTCACTTAACGAATACTGGAGGTAATCCTATATCTGCGGAGTTTTATTTAATACCGGAAGGCGGGTCTGATATTCTATTCGGTTCTGACTTCGCGGATTCTTCCGGAGATATAGATTTGACATATGATATTTTTCAACTTGTAGGTATAGGGCATCACAGGTGGAAGGTTACCGTGCAAGATGCGGTTTATGGCTACGGCGATCTTACCGCAGAAGCGGCCTTAAATATCGGCGTGCCTAAAGATAGCTACGTAAATGCGCTTTTTGGAATGGGGCAGGTTAGCCTGAATACCAGCCTGCTTGAATGCGATTATACCCCTATCGAAGGTCAAGTTACATTCTATATTGACCTGAATAATGATAATAGTATAGATGAGTTGACCGAATCAGTGGAGACAGTCGGGACAGATTATAATGGGTTTGCAACCTGTCCAATACCATCAAATATACTTGACCCGCTGGATAAAAGCAAATATTATCTTGTTAAGGCAGTGTACGCAGGCTCGGCGCAAAATACAAGCTGGGAAGCTACGGGTAATGTTAACTTCTCTAATACATCGCTGCTAATACTTTTGGGTCCATCATAATTAGGATAGTGTACCGGGTAACTATCCTGAAAATAAGTTTAGAGAAATGTCATCCTGAGCGTTAGCGAAGGATCTTGGATTCTTCACTTCGTTCAGAATGACATAAAGTGTCCTGGATTTTCATGCTCTGATGGTGCCGCGCTAGCGGCGTGGGGGTCTAAGTTACTAAGTTATTAGTGTTTAAAGATGGTAACCTTTCGGTTGCCATCTTTTTTCTCGGGTCGTAACCAAATTTCAGCCCCCTGCATATTATGGTGCCTGAAGGGGTGAGTGGATATGTTTAAAATCACCGACCTGACCCGCAGGGATATAATCAACCTGGCGGACGGCGCAAAACTCGGCGCCATCAAGGATATGCACATTGATCCTGCCACCGGTACCATCAAGGCCTTTGTGCTGCAGGGGCCTAAAAAGTTCGGCCTGCTGGGGGTCGGACGGGATCTGGTGGTGCCCTGGGAGAAGATTAAAAAAATAGGTGTTGACGCCGTGCTGGTGGAACTGGATACCTTTCACAATTTACATTACTGATGTTTGACAGGACACCCCTTATTTGCTAGAATTATTTTGGCGTTTAAACCATAATTTGTCTGGTTTTGTTGAGGCCGGGCATGACCACTGCAAAGGGTCATAAATTGGGGACATTTCTTAGTGAGATTGTATAAAAAGTAAGGAATTTAGGTAACCCAAGAAGGTGTGTCCCCTGATATAAGTTGGGGACATTCCTTTGTAAAATTATAAAAAAGTAAGGGATTTGGGTAACATCAGAAGGTGTGTCCCCTTTCCTTAGTAGGAGGGATTTTATTGGGCAGGAGATTGTTTACCTCGGAGTCAGTGACTGAAGGTCATCCTGATAAAATAGCGGATCAGATTTCGGATTCTATTCTTGATGAGATTATAGGACAGGACCCCAATGCCCGGGTGGCCTGTGAGACCCTGGTCACCACCGGCCTGGTGCTGGTGGCGGGGGAAATTACCACCGGATGTTACGTGGATATTACTAAAGTGGTACGGGAAACCATAAGGGATATAGGCTACACCAGGGCTAAATACGGCTTTGACTGCGATACCTGCGCGGTGATGACATCCATTGATGAGCAGTCAGCGGACATTGCTCTGGGCGTGGACAAGGCTCTGGAGGCCAAGGAAGGCCAGATGACTGACGAAGAGATATCGGCTATCGGCGCCGGGGACCAGGGTATGATGTTTGGCTACGCCTCCAACGAGACAAAAGAGTTTATGCCCCTGCCCATAGCGCTGGCGCACCGCATGGCCCGCCGCCTGGCAGTGGTACGGAAGAACAGGGAGTTACCTTACCTGAGGCCGGACGGCAAGGTGCAGGTGACGGTGGAGTATGAGGGGGATATACCCATTGGGCTAAATACCGTGGTGGTTTCCACCCAACACTCTTCCAGGGTGGATTTGAAGACCATCCGGGAGGATATTATCGAAAAGGTTATCAAGGATGTAGTGCCCAAGGAACTGCTGGAAACCTGCACCCGCTATTTTATCAATCCCACCGGCAGGTTTGTTATCGGCGGCCCCCAGGGGGATACCGGCCTTACCGGCCGTAAAATAATTGTAGATACTTATGGCGGCATGGCCCGCCACGGCGGTGGCGCTTTTTCCGGCAAGGACCCCACCAAGGTGGACCGCTCCGCCAGCTACGCCGCCCGCTACGTGGCCAAGAATATTGTGGCCGCTGGCCTGGCGGACCGCTGCGAGGTTCAGCTGGCCTATGCTATCGGTGTGGCCTTCCCGGTATCGGTGATGGTGGATACCTTCGGAACGGGTAAAATAAAGGATGAACTGCTGGTCAAGCTGGTAACGGAAAACTTTGATTTACGACCGGCGGGGATTATTAAGACCCTGGATTTGCGCCGGCCTATATATCGCCGCACTGCTGCCTACGGTCATTTCGGGCGCACGGATATAGACCTGCCCTGGGAAAGAACGGATAAGGCGGAATTACTGAAAAAGCAGGCGGGAGTATAAATTTCCCACTTTAACAGTTTCCTGCTGAAACAAGCACCTCCGGACCGTCTCTAACATACTATGGAAGCAACCGGGGGTGTTGCTTATGCTGGCAGTGCTATGTTTCATGCTGGGTGCCTGGTTATTGTGGGTGCTGGCAGTGGTATGCCGGGAGGACGATAACTCCGGAAGGGGAGAAATAGTATTCCTGCTGGGTAACCACGAGGATTCGGTAGAAATTCTGCTTCGCCGGCTGGCCCGTGAAGTCCGGGTAGAACCGGTTTGCTACGTGATGTGTGCAGACGAAAAATCAAAAGACCGCACCGGCGCTATAATTAATCTATTCTGTCGCTCCAGACTTGGCACCGGACTGGTTTCCGCCAGGGAGAAGGGTGTAGGCAGCCCTTGCCACCAGATACGCCCGGTGAAAGATAACAGACGCTATTTCGACTTAAGCGATTACTGCGACAAACACGTTATTGCCTTGGCCCTATATGGAGAATTGTGCTGAAAAGGAAAAAACCTCCCTTTGTCGAAATTTAAGGCAGGGGAGGTTTGCTTTTATGAAATCCGAGCGGGGATTTTTACATATACTATTTACCTGGCTGGTGATATTGTCCGGCTTTTGGCTGCTTTGCTATTACTTTTCGGCGGTTGACCTGGACAAGACCAGGGAGTATCTGCTGCTTATACTGCTGGGCATTCTCTCCGAATGGCTGATTGTTTCTTTTCCTCTGGGAAGGCTTTCCGGGGGTTTTTCCATAGTTTTGGCGTGCCTGTTGATTTACGGGCCGGAAACCAGCGCCTGGATCGGCGCTCTGGCGGCTTTAGTCGCCAGGGGCGTGGCCAATCGCGGCGATCCCCTGCGCACCACCTTCTTCAATACTGCCCAGCAGGTGCTGGCCGTGCTGGGGTCGGCCCAGCTCTGTTCAGTTCTGCCACTGATCGGTTTCAGGGCACCGCTGCCGGAGCGGATTGATTTTACCACGGGAGCCGGGGTGGCTGCTTTTGTGATTTTTTATTTTACCATCAACCATGCCCTTGTTTATCTTTACACTTATCCCGGAAGGCCCAAACAGAGGGCGCTGCCCTGGCGGGACGCCCTGCGCTGGGACGGACTGACCTATCTGGTTACCGCTCCCTTCGGCATCATTATGGCCTTGCTGTACATGCGGCTGGGCATGGCATCGGCGGTGTTTCTTTTTGTGCCGTTGCTGGTAGTCCAGTTTATTCTGCGCATGTACGTGCACGTGGAACTGGCCAACCGTGAGCTTCGGGCCATGTATGAAATTTCACGCCGTCTGAGCGGTAAGCTGGGGCCTGCGGAAATACCTGGGCTCCTTTTAAAGGAGGCCAGGCGGGCGGTTTCCTTCCACTGCGGGGTGGTATATCTCCAGTCGGAGAATCCTGCTGTCTATGCTGCGGAGGCGGTTTACGGGCAGTTTGCCGCGCAGATGAAAAAAAGCACCGTTTTCGCCGGTGAGGGTTTTCATGGCTTTGTGCTGACCAACCGTGAGCCGGAAATTATTTATGATTCCCGGGCGGACTTCAGGGTCAGGGGGGAGCCGGGCATGCCCCAGGTCTACCGCTCTATGCTGCTGGTGCCCCTGGTAACCGAAGCGGGCGCCATAGGTCTATTGGTGCTGGGCGAGAAAAGGCCCATGGCTTATGACGAGCATCACTTGCAAACCCTGGCCGTGATTGTGGGCGCTCTTTCCGTGGCCCTTGCCAATAACCTGCTGGAAAGAAGAATTGCTTACCTGGAGAAGATTGACACCCATACTGGTTTGTATAACCGCACCTATTTTTACCGCTGCTGCCGGGATTATTATACAGGAGACACTACAGGAGCGGGGAGTATGGCGTTGATTATAGCGGACGTGGATTACATGGAACAACTTAACAGGCGTTTTGGCTACCGGGCCGGGGACAAAGTGCTTCAGAAAATGGCACAAATCATTCACGGTTTGAAACCAGAGGAAGCACTGGCGGCACGTTTCGGCAGCGATGAATTTGCCCTGCTGCTGCCCGGGATGGAAGAGGAGGAAGCCTTCAGTCTGGCGGAAGGTATTCGGGAGTCGGTGGCGGCATGCCGCTTTCCGGAGGGGCTGCCGACAATGGTGAGGATAAGCTGCGGGGTGGCGGTTTTGCCTCTGGAGGGTGCCGGTGCCGACACACTGTTTGAGCTTTGTGCGAGCAGTCTGGACCGGGCCAAGCGCACAGGCAGGGACAGGGTGGTCTGCGGCTCCCAACTGTAGGTGGTTTGCCGGTTTTGAAGAGGTGGTTGGAACCTTGAACCTTAAAACTCTGGGGCTGGCTTTTCTGGACCTTGTTTTTCCTCCCCGGGAGGCGTGTCCCTTTTGCGGTGGCAACAGTACCGGGGCGCAGGTGTGTGCCGATTGCCGGCGCACCATGGAGGGCTATCTTCGGGAGCCCTTTTGCTCCGTGTGCGGCAGGTACTTCACCGGATCGGGGAGGCATATGCATATCTGCAAGGACTGCCGGGAGACTCCCAGACCCTTTTTGCTGGCCCGGGCGGCCGGTCCCTATGAAGGTTTGTTGAAGGATGCCGTGCACGGTTTAAAGTTTCATAATAAGAGGGGACTGGCCTCTCATCTGGCTGCCGGAATGGTTGCTGCCGCCCGTGCTGAGACCGGGTTCAACCGCGTCAGTGCTGTGGTTCCGGTGCCCATGTCTCCCGGACGCCTGCGGGAGCGGGGATTCAACCAGGCGGATTTGCTGGCCGGGGAGGTTTCCGCTACCCTCGGGCTGCCGCTGTTGAAGGCTGTGCGAAAGATAAAAGAGACCCCGGCCCAGACCGGAATTGGCCGGCGGCAGCGGCAGAAAAACCTGCAGGGCGCCTTCGACGTACCCGATCGATCATCTGTGCATGGCAGGGTGCTGCTGGTGGTGGATGATGTCATTACCACCGCTGGCACTCTGGAGGCTGTAGCTGGAATTCTTTTGGCAGCGGGGGCTTCCCTGGTGCTGGGGCTGGCGGCAGCATCCGGCAGGACGGGATTATAATTCTACATATTTTAACATAGACTCAATCTAATTTTGACAAAAAATTTACATAAAAACAGGTTATTAACAACCGAAACCCTTAAAAAACAGGTTACTAACAGACTTATCCACAATACCCACAGCAATATGTCACACAATCACACTTTCAACAGGTATTTTTCGACATGACGGACTGTGCCGGGATATGACCTCGGGCAGATATGGAGAGACTGTCGATGGAAAGACTTGACACGACTTGTTTATTGTGCTAACATACTTGTACGGCTTCGAAGCCGTGATTTAGAATTAGGAGGAATGTGTTTAATGCAAGGCAAGGTAAAATGGTTTAGTGCTGAAAAAGGTTACGGTTTTATTGAAAGAGAAGACGGCGGGGACGTTTTCGTCCACTTTTCAGCCATCCAGGATGAAGGCTTCAAAACTTTAAACGAGGGACAGCGGGTTGAATTCGATATAGTCGACGGAGCCAGAGGTCCTCAGGCATCCAACGTTATAAAGATATAAAGCCAGCAACCCCAGTCCTTCGACTGGGGTTTTTCATTATTTGAGCCGGTCAGCCTCCTTGTTTGCGGATTGCCTTTTTATCACATAATATTGTTGAAATAGTTCAAGCTTTCCTCCTGCACGGAGGATTTAGAGGAAAAATACATACTACGGATCCGAAAGGAGTTGTTGCCCCATGATGGTACAGGTACGGGGAAAAAACATGGAGGTTACCGCCGCTCTCAAGGAGTACGTGGAAAAACGTCTGGGCAAGCTGGACAAATATCTGGATAATCTGGGCGAGGCGCAGGTAACCCTGGCAGTTGAAAAAGAAACCCACCGCATCGAGGTAACCATTCCCATTAACGGTATGATTTTAAGAGGCGAGGAATCCACCGGTGATATGTATACCTCCATCGATCAAGTGGTGGAGAAGCTGGAAAAACAGATAGAAAAATACAAGGGACGGCTGTTGAAACGCTTCGTCAAGCCGGTGGGCGAGGGCAGGAATGCAGCGGCTTACGCCGATAACAACGAGCCCGAGGTTGTGCGCACCAAGAAATTTGCCTTCAAGCCCATGGCGGTGGAGGAAGCGGTGCTGCAGATGAATTTGCTGGGACACAACTTCTTTGTGTTTTCCAATGCTGAAACCGAGCAGGTTAATGTAGTATATAAACGCAAGAGAGGCAATTATGGCTTGATTGAGCCAACGTTCTAGGAGGCCGTTGAAAAACTGCGTCTGGCTTTGTCAGGCTCGCCGCCCAGTGCTCACGTACTATAAGTACGCTCCGCGCTGTCCGGCTTCTCCTTCCGCGCCATACTTGTTTTTGAACGGCCTCTGGTTTCTGGATATCTCTTGAGATTTAGGTAGAGGCTCACTAACTTTGCTTACGTAAACCCGATCTTGTGCGTTTTGCAACAGTCTTCTGGGATGGCAGGACGGGGCTCCCGATCTCGTGTGGGCAGGGAGCCCTATTTATTTTGGAGCCCTTGCAACATACGGGTCTTAGTGTTACAATTTTATTGTAATTTTTTAGGATGCGGGGGGATAAATTTCCCCCTTTTAATTATGGGAGTTAGTAGGTGATTGTAAATGCTCGGTTTTCTGCGTAACCTGTTGGATGATAACGCCAGGGAAGTCAAAAAGATGCAGAGGGTAGTCAACGAAATCAACGCACTGGAAAGCTCTGTGGCGCCTTTGTCCGATGCCGATTTGCAGGCCAAGACGATATATTTAAAAGATAAACTGGACAATGGCGCCACCACCAGCGATATACTGCCGGAAGCCTTCGCAGTAGTGCGGGAGGCCAGCAAAAGGGTGCTGAATATGCGGCATTTCGACGTACAGCTGATGGGCGGTATAATACTGCATCAGGGCCGCATCGCCGAGATGAAAACCGGTGAAGGTAAAACCCTGGTGGCCACCCTGCCGGTTTATCTTAACGCCCTCACCGGCCGGGGCGTGCACGTTATTACCGTTAATGACTACCTGGCCCGCCGGGACAGCCAGTGGATGGGCCAGATTTACAAATTCCTGGGGCTGTCAGTGGGACTCATTGTGCACGGACTGGAATGGGATGACCGCAGGAGTTCCTACTGCTGCGACGTGACCTACGGCACCAACAACGAATTTGGCTTCGACTACCTCAGGGACAACATGGCCACCCACCCGGACCAGTTGGTGCAGCGGGAGCTGCACTACGCCATTGTGGACGAGGTGGACAGCATCCTGGTGGACGAGGCCAGGACCCCTTTGATTATATCCGGCCAGGCTGACAAGGCCACCGATTTGTATTACACCTTTGCCAAAATAATACCCAGGCTGACCCGGGAAGAGGATTACAACGTGGACGAGAAGGCCCACGCCGTGACCATCACTGAAGAGGGTGTGGCCAAGGTGGAAAAGATGCTGGGAGTGGAGAATCTTTATGACGATGTCAACATAGAATTGACCCACCACATGAACCAGGCCCTCAAGGCTCATGCCCTGATGAAGAGGGACCGTGACTATGTGGTAAAGGACGGTCAGGTGATCATAGTCGACGAGTTCACTGGCCGGCTGATGTTTGGTCGGCGCTATAGTGACGGCCTGCACCAGTCCATTGAGGCCAAGGAAGGGGTACGCATCGAAAGGGAGTCCCAGACTCTGGCCACCATTACTTTCCAGAATTATTTCCGCATGTATGAAAAGCTGGCCGGCATGACCGGCACGGCGGCCACCGAAGAAGACGAGTTCAGGAAGATATACAATCTTGATGTTGTCGTTATCCCCACCCATATGCCCATGGTGCGCAGGGATATGCCGGATGTGGTCTACAAAACAGAGGCGGCCAAATTCCGGGCGGTGGTGGATGAGATTTCCCACCGTCATGCCACCGGGCAGCCGGTGCTGGTGGGTACCATTTCCATAGAAAAGTCGGAAGTTTTAAGCTCCATGCTCAAGCGGGCCGGTGTTTCGCATCAGGTGCTCAACGCCAAATATCACGATAAAGAGGCAGAGATAGTGGCCCAGGCCGGCCGGCTGGGAGCGGTCACCATCGCCACCAACATGGCCGGACGTGGTACCGACATTCTGTTGGGAGGCAATCCCGAGTTTCTGGCCCAGGCGGAATTGAGCAAACAGGGCTTTGAATCTGAGGCCGCTGCCGAGCCGGGTGCGACTATTCTGGAGCAGGAAACTTTGGGAAGATACAAGCAAGTAACCGGGGAGGAGCACAGGCAGGTGGCCGAACAGGGCGGACTGCATATAATAGGCACTGAGCGGCATGAGAGCAGGCGTATCGACAATCAGCTGCGGGGCCGCTCCGGCCGCCAGGGGGACCCGGGCTCCAGCCAGTTTTACAGTGCCCTGGAAGACGATTTAATGAGGCTTTTCGGCTCGGAAAACATCTCCGGCCTGATGGACCGGCTGGGTATTGAAGAGGATATGCCCATTGAGCACAGCCTGATTACCAAGTCCATAGAAACAGCCCAGAAAAGGGTGGAAAACCGTAACTTCGACATCCGCAAGCACGTGCTGCAGTATGACGATGTTATGAATCAGCAGCGCGAGCTGATATACAGCCAGCGCCGTCAGGTTTTGACCGGGGATAATTTAAAAGAAGTGGTGTACCGGATGATCCAGGATGGGGTGTCCCGGGTGGTGGAAACTTACTGCCCCGAGGGGGTTCATTCTGAGGAGTGGGACCTTGAGGGCCTGCTGGAACAGGCCGGCCAGTTTTTCCTGCCCAACCACGATCTGCAGCCTGAAGATTTCGAGGATGCGGGCCGGGAGGGGATCAGGGAACTCCTCACCGAAAAGTCCCGGGCCTCCTATGATGCCAGGGAAGAGGAAATAGGCCCCGAAAACATGCGGGAACTGGAGCGTGTGCTGATGCTCCGGATCGTGGACGAAAAATGGATGGACCATCTGGATACCATGGATCAGCTCCGGGAGGGTATTGGCCTGAGGGCTTACGGCCAGAAAGACCCCCTCATCGAATATAAATTTGAAAGCTATGAAATGTTCCAGAATATGATCTCCACCATACAGGAAGATACAGTGCGCTATCTGTTCCGGGTGAACCTGGTGCAGGAACCCAGCCCGGTGCGGCAGCGTAAGGTGGTGGAGAACCGTTACGATGAGGAAGGCCCGAAAAAGCCGGTAAAAAATGAAAACAAGGTAGGCCGCAATGATCCCTGCCCCTGCGGCAGCGGCAAAAAGTACAAGAAATGCTGCGGCGCAGATAGTAAAGCGTAAGAGTCAAAAAACAAAAAACCTTGGACCTTGGACCTTAAACCTTAGAAATCTTATTAGGAGTGATTTTATGTTTGCCGAGATGGCCAGGGAAATCGAATCCCTGGGTAAAAGAATTGAAGATTTGAGGGTTTCTCTTTGACATCGCTCAAAAGGAATCTGAGATCAAGAAACTTGAAGAGGCTATGATGGCCCAAGGGTTTTGGGACGACCAGGAAAAAACACAGCAAGTAACCCAGAACCTTTCCTATTTGAAAGAAAAAGTATCTTCCTTTGCAAGTCTGAACGCTGCTTATGAAGACCTGCAGGTGCTGCTGGAGCTGGGTGAGGAGGAGGATGACCAGTCCGTTGCCGGTGAACTACAGGGGGAATTAAAGGAGTTTAGATGCAGGCTGGAGGAAATGGAGCTCCAGGTATTGCTTAGCGGTCCTTATGACCGGGGCAATGCCATTATATCCCTGCACGCCGGGGCCGGGGGAACTGAAGCCCAGGACTGGGTGGAAATGCTTCTGAGAATGTATACCCGCTGGACAGAGGACCACGGCTATAAAACCACTCTGGTCGATTTGCTGCCCGGCGACGAGGCCGGGATCAAGAGCGCCACCCTTATCGTTAGCGGGCCTAACGCATTCGGCTATCTGCGCCCGGAAAAGGGGGTGCACCGGCTGGTGCGCATATCTCCCTTCGACGCCGCAGGCCGGCGTCACACCTCCTTCGCCTCGGTGGATGTGCTGCCCGAGGTTCAGGACAGTGTAGACGTGGAAATTGACCCGGAGGATTTGAAAATAGACACCTATCGTTCCGGGGGAGCGGGAGGACAGCATGTCAACAAAACCGATTCGGCTGTGCGTATTACCCACCTGCCTTCGGGGATAGTGGTGCAGTGCCAGAGCGAGCGTTCCCAGATATCCAACCGTAACACCGCCATGAAACTGCTTAAATCCAAGCTGCTGGACCTGGAATTAAAAAAAAAGGAGCAGGAACTGGCAGCCATGCGCGGCGATCAGATGGATATAGCCTGGGGCAGCCAAATCCGCTCTTATGTGTTCCACCCCTATAGTCTGGTGAAAGACCACCGCACCGGGGTGGAGGCGGGCAATGTAAACGGCGTGATGGATGGAGATATCGACCAGTTCATATCAGCCTACCTGAGAGAAACCGCCAGAGGAAAATAGAGGTGGGGCAATTGGGGACGGTTCTTGCTTGCCTGAGAAAGGCAAGCAAGAACCGTCCCCAATTGCCAAGAACCGTCCCTAAATTTCCACCCGCTTCCGGCGGGTTTTTTCTTTCGACAGGATGGAGGATAATTCTGCATGGCACAGAAATATTAAAAGTCGTGGCAACTTTTTCATATTTCCCCCCGTCGTGGTTATGATAAAGCTGAATATAAGTGAGCCTTGGGTTCGGAAGGGGTTATTCTCCTACCGAACCCTTAGAGCCTGTTGATTCCCGACTTTGAGGACGGGGTCTTACAGGCTGTTAGCGAGATAATTGCTGGAGAGACTGCGCTATGCTAGGTTTATTCATAGAGTTTATCGGGGTAACCGCGGGTGTGCTGCTTACCACCCTGGGCCTTGATCTTTTTCTCATTCCCAATAAGATAGCTGCCGGGGGAGTTAGCGGCATAGCCATTGTTGTTCATTATCTTGCCGGCGCGCCGGTGGGCATGACCATGCTGGTGCTGAACGTCCCGCTTTTTTTGATGGGCATCTACCGCCTGGGATTGAAATTTGGTTTTCGCTCCCTGTACGGTACTATCAGCCTTTCCCTGCTGGTGGACGCACTGGCTCCCTATATGCCTGTGCTTACAAAAGATCCCATGCTGGCCAGCGTATTCGGGGGGGTTTTGGTTGGTCTGGGTCTGGGATTGGTCTTTCGCTTCCGGGGGACCACTGGCGGCACCGATTTGGCGGCGGCGGTATTGCGTACATACACCGGGGCTAATGTGGGGCAGCTGCTCTTTCTGGTGGATGCCATGGTGGTGTTGGCGGCTGGTTTTGCCTTTAATTCGTGGGAACTGGGCATGTATGCCCTGATTACCATATTTGTTACGGCCTGGCTGATAGATCTGGTGCAGGAGGGTATTAGCTATGCCAAGGCCTTTATTATTATATCCGAAAATTCCGATGCCATCGCCGAAGCTGTGCTGAATCAGATGAACCGCGGGGCCACCGCTCTGAAAGGTCGTGGGATGTATACCGGAGCAGATAAAGATGTTCTGCTGGTGGTGGTTAACCGCTCCCAGGTGACGGTGCTGAAAGATCTGGTGCACCGGGAGGATCCCGGGGCCTTTGTGGTAATGGCGGATGTGCACGAGGTGCTGGGGGAGGGTTTCAAGCCTCTCACCAAAACACCGCGGTGATAATGATAACAGAAACAGAACAAGAGTTCTTGAGAAGACATGCCTGCCTTTCATCCCCACCCTTCACTCTTACTTCGTGAGTAAGGAAGGCTCAGGGTGGGGACTTCCCGGCGGGTGAGTTAAATAAAACTGGGAGGAAAAAGTCACATGCAACCCTACACAGTGGAGGAACTGGAAGTACAGGCCAAGCACATCAGGAGAAAGATTGTGGAAATGGTGGCCGCAGCAGGATCCGGTCACCCGGGAGGATCCCTTTCCGCGGCGGACATTGTTACGGCCCTCTATTTCAACGTAATGCGCCTGGACCCCCAAAGGCCGGACTGGCCTGACCGGGATCGTTTCGTATTGTCCAAAGGACATGCGGCCCCCGTATTATATGCGGCGCTGGCCGGGAGGGGGTATTTCCCCGAAGAGGATTTACTCACTCTGCGCAAACTGGGCAGTCCCCTGCAGGGGCACCCGGACATGAAAAAGCTGCCCGGGGTGGAAATGTCCACAGGCTCTCTGGGACAGGGACTCTCCGCTGCCAACGGCATGGCCCTGGCGGCCAGGCTGGATAAGCGCGACTACCGTGTTTTTGCAATGATTGGGGATGGGGAGTCCCAGGAGGGGCAGATCTGGGAGGCCGCCATGGCCGCCGCCCACTACGGTTTGGACAACGTAACCGCTTTTCTGGACCACAATAATCTGCAGATAGACGGACGCATTATGGATGTGATGTCCCCCGAACCGCTGCCGGATAAATGGCGGGCCTTCGGCTGGGACGTTCAGGTGATCAACGGGCATGACATAAAAGAAATTCTGAGCGCTGTGGCCAGGGCCAAAGAGGTTAAAGGCAAGCCTCAGATGATTATAGCGGAAACGGTAAAAGGTAAAGGTGTATCCTTTATGGAGAACAAGGCCAGCTGGCACGGGGCCGCCCCCAAGCCCGATGAGCTGAAGCAGGCGCTGGCCGAGCTGGCGTGAGTCAAGGGGGACGGTTCCCTGACTTACTCTGACTCACTGACTCAAAATATTTATAAGCAGGTGAATATATAAATGGGAAAATTAGTAGCGACCAGAGAGGCGTACGGAAAAGCTCTGGCGGAGTTGGGCAAGGAGAATCCCAATATTGTTGTGCTGGACGCCGACCTGACCAAATCCACCAAAACCGCCGATTTCGGCAAGCTGTTTCCGGATCGACTGTTCAACATGGGTGTGGCTGAGCAGAATATGATGGGTACCGCTGCAGGACTGGCGGCGGCGGGCAAGACACCCTTTGCCAGTTCCTTTGCCATATTTGCCAGCGGCAGGGCCTTTGAGCAAATCAGAAATTCCATAGCCTACACCAGGCTTAATGTTAAAATAGCGGCCACCCACGCCGGTATAACCGTAGGGGAGGACGGCGGCTCGCACCAGTCCGTGGAGGATATAGCGGTAATGCGCTGCCTGCCCAATATGACCGTATTTGTGCCCGCCGACGCGGCGGAAACCGCCGGTGCGGTGCGGGCTGCTGCAGCCATGAAGGGTCCTGTATACATACGCCTGGGGAGGTCCGGGGTGCCTGACCTGCATGGCGACGATTTTGTTTTTGAGCCCGGCAAGGCATTGGTAATGCGGGAAGGTTCCGACGTTACTATCGTGGCTACCGGGATAATGGTGGCTACAGCAAAGGAAGCGGCGGAATCTCTTGCCACCGAAGGTATAAATGCCAGGGTGCTGAATATCCACACCATTAAACCCATTGATATTGAAGCCCTGGTTAAAGCGGCAAAGGAGACCGGGGCAGTGGTTACCGCTGAGGAACACAGTATCATAGGCGGTCTGGGCGGTGCGGTGGCCGAGGTGTTGGGAGAGAATTATCCCGTTCCCATAAAGCGGGTTGGCCTGCCCGATGTGTTCGGTGAATCCGGCGATTCCAAGGCGCTGCTGGAGAAGTACAATATGACTCCAGCGGGAATTGTGGAAGCAGTCAAAGCAGTGCTGAAAATGAAAAAATGATACAAGGGTAAAAATGAGTCTGGGAATTGTCCCTGACTCATTTTTACTTGCTAATTTTCGGTTACTTTCAGGTAGGTAACTTCGCCTTTCTCCAGGGTCAGTGTAACCTGCCAGCCTGATTCTACATCACCCAGATCTGACACGTCACTGTCCACGTAATCCCTGAAGCTGCAGTCCCGGTCCACGTCCAGCCGGAATCTTTCACCGCTGTCCTGCTCGATGGTAATCCGGTCGTTGCTTGTGTCTACACTGGTCACTTCACCTTTAACCGTGATGTCTTCGTCGTTAGTGACTTCAATTTCAAGTGCGTTGTCGCCATCAAATTTTACTTTGACCTCGGCCCCGATCATTATGTCTTCTTTGTAGATGTCGTCGCCGTCCCTGGTTATTTCCGTGTCGTTGGTGATATCATATGTTTCTATGTCGCCATCCTCGTCTTCCACTGTAATTCTCGGGCTGGAGCCCAGTCTCAAACCAGTAATTTCGCCTTCTACATAATTTCCGGAAAATCTGTCCTCACCGCTTACGTCTATCTCCAGCACCTGTCCCAGGGAGGACGTTACCTTTACTTTGTCTCCTGCTTTCAGGTCGCTCAGGGATATGCTGCCGGCGCCGCCGCTGATGATGGTTTCCCCGCTTTTCACCGTGTAGGTGTAGCTGCCACCGCTGCCGTCGGACATTTTCAAAGAACCGGAATCCACGGAGGCTATAGTTCCCCAGGTGGATACGGTGGATAGTATCTGGATGCTGTATATCTGGCTGTCCTTTATCTGGGTGGTCACATATTTACCCGCAGTCACCGCAGCAAGGGAGGTTGTTTCCGTGCTGTCCTTGACCACAACGCCGGTGGTTAGGGTATAGCTTTTTTCGCTACTGGTTCCGCCGGCTATGGTAATGCTGCTGCCGACTGCGCCGGGGGCGGTGACTACTTTACCGGTGACTGTGTAGTCGGGGGTCTGGGTATTCGAAACAGGCGCTTCAAGTATTTCCACATATTGAAACTGTGTTTCGGTTTCATTCATACCTACCACTACAGGGGTATCGTATTTGATATCAGCCAGGCCGGCTAGTTTACCATCCTTAAAAATCGCTGGTTTGCTGGTTAAATTTTTTTGCACAGATGTACCATCGGTCTTTTTCAGCACCAACAGGCCGCTGGTGGAGTCCAGGCTGACCACCGTTCCGCTAATCAGCCGGTCAGCACCGTATTTGAACCAGCCGTCCCGGGATACCTTGGCCATCAGTGCAGCCATCTGGCCCCTTTTCATGCTCTGGTTGGAGCCAAATTTGTTCTCCCCCAGCCCGCTCATGATATTCTTTTCGGTTACTGCGGCCACGTAAGGTTTGTACAATTCCAGTATGGTGCTGTTGTCCGCATAGGTCAGTTTGGCCGGGTCTCCTTTTATATTCAGCGCCACCGCCACCAGGGTGGCCACTTCCGCCCGGGTGATGGGTTCCCTGTATTTCAGCGCCGGTACGTATTCCTTGCTCAAAAGCCCATTTTGGACGGCCAGTACCAGGTGACCCTTTCCCCAGGTCATGCCCGGGGGCATGGTAATGCCGCTGTCTGCGGCTTTTGTTTTCAGAGCCTGTTCCTCCAGGCCCATGGCCCGGATGATGATGGCTATGGCCTCCAGTCTGCTCACCAGTCCCTCGGGTTTGAAATAATTGCCCGGGTAGCCCTTCATCAGCCCGATGGCTGAAGTCTCCTCCACCACCTGTAGCGACCAGTGCCCGGTGGTGTCGCTGTATGTTTTGCCCGGGGTTACGGCTGCCTCCGCGCTGAGCGGAGTTATCAAAACAGACACGGACAATGCTATGGTAATTCCTGCGGTAACTAATCTCTTTATCAATTAATAACCCTCCCTTTAATTATTCATGATCAAAATAAAGACGATGGTGTAAGCCAAAAAGTTCCATCTAGGCGTAAATTCAGGGCTAATTTTAATTTCGCCAATTTAGTTTAATTTACCTTTTTTATCTGCTTATTGGAAAGGACTTTTGTTGTAAATGTCGAAATGTTTCGGTGAAGCAGGCAGAATGCGAGGTGCAGCATGATTCAATTTTATAATGTTTCAAAAATATATCCCAATGGGGTTAAGGCTTTAAACGATGTTACCGTGCAAATCCGCAAGGGGGAGTTTGTTTTTCTGGTGGGTCCCAGCGGCGCCGGGAAGTCCAGCCTGATAAAAATAATTTTCCGGGAAGAAATGCCCTCACGGGGGCAGGCGCTTTTTAACAGCAAGAACATAACCCGGCTGAAGGGACGGGAAGTACCACTGCTGCGCAGGAAAATAGGCATGGTTTTTCAGGACTTTCGGCTACTGCCCCAAAAAACCGTATTTGAAAACGTGGCTTTTGCTATGCAGGTAACCGGTTCGTCCGGCCGGGCCATCAGGGACAGGGTGCCTTTGGTGCTGTCCCAGGTGGGGCTAAAGGACAAGGCCGGGGTAATGCCGTCCCAGCTATCCGGCGGTGAGCAGCAAAGGGTATGCATCGCCCGTGCCATCGTAAATAATCCCGTACTGATTATTGCCGACGAACCCACGGGCAACCTGGACCCGGACACTTCCTGGGAACTGATGAACCTATTTAATGAAATTAACAGTAAGGGTACCACAATATTGATGGCCACCCATGCCAGGGATATAGTGAACACCATGAAAAAAAGGGTACTTTCCATGACCGGCGGCCGGATCACCCGCGATGAGGAAAGCGGGGTTTACAGCAATGAATCTTAGCACCCTTTCCTACTACTGGCGGGAGGCTTTTTCCTCCATGTTTCGCAACGCCTGGCTTTCCCTGGCCTCGGTGGGCACCGTGACTATCTCCCTGCTGATTCTGGGCATTTCCCTGCTACTGGTTATGAATGCCCAGGCCTTTACCAGGAGCCTGGAATCCGGGGTAGAAATCAGGCTCTTTCTGGATTCCGGTCTGTCCAGGGTCGATGTCAGGGATATGGAAAGGGAACTGAAAAAGACGCCGGGTATAGCCACTGTGGAATTCATATCCCGGGAAGAGGCCCTGGAAGAGATGAAAAAAAACCTGGGTGACCGGCAAGATATACTGGAGGGCCTGGAGGAGGAAAACCCCCTGCCGGATGCCTTCCGGGTCAAGGCGGAAAAGGCTGACAACGTCCCTGCTCTGGCTGCTGAGCTGGAAGAAATGAAGGGCGTGGACCAGATCAACTACGGTCGCGGTATGGTGGAAAAGCTGCTGGCTGTAATTAAATGGGTCCGACTGGCCGGCGGCGGACTGATCATAGTGCTGGGGGTGGCTGCCCTGCTATTGATTTCCACTACCATCCGGCTATCTCTTTTCGCCCGCCGCAAGGAAATAGGGATCATGAAATACCTGGGGGCCACCAACTGGTTTGTGCGTTTTCCCTTCCTGCTGGAAGGAATGATTTTGGGCTTTACCGGCGCGGTCATAGCTTCGGCCATGATTTACCTGGGCTATATATCGCTGGTGAACCGGCTGGATGAAGTGCTTCCCTTTGTTACCCTGGTCACGGACCGGGATACTCTGCTGGTGGTAATCGGAGGCCTGCTGGGGTTGGGAGTTGTGGTGGGGATCCTGGGCAGCGCCTTTTCCATCAGGAAATTTTTAAAGGTTTAACGGATTAAAGGTTTAATGGTTTGGAGGTTCGATATCCTTGCGCAACAATGGCCATTATAAAAAGATTGCCTTTTTGATGACAGTTGTTTTCACGGCAACTGCGGTTTGGACGGGTTCCGCCTGGGGCACCAGCCTGGAGCAGAGCCTGCAGGAAACCAGAAACAAGCTGAATCAGAAGCGCCAGCAAGTAACAGAGTCAAAAAAGGAAGTCCGGAGTTATGCCTCACAGCTGGCGGTACTTAATAATTCCATTGATTCCAGGGAGCAACAGATTGCCCAGCTGAACGCCAATCTTGGCGCAGCCCAGACCGGGCTGAAGCGTGCCGAGGTGGCCTTAACCGAGGCCAGGGAGAAGCTGGAGGAAAGCAAAAAAATGCTCAACCAGCGGGTGCGGGGCATGTATGTGGCGGGGAATGTCAGTTACCTGGAAATATTGCTGGATGCGGATGATTTCGGCGAATTTGTCAACCGGCTGGACATGCTGAAAAGAGTAATCAACCGGGATGCCGGGATCGTCAAAAAGATTAACGAAGAAAAGAAAATGGTGGAAGAGGAAAAAGCCCAGTATCAAAACCGCCTGCAGCTGATTGCCTCTTTGCTTGTTCAACAGCAGCAGGCCAGGGATGAATTGGCAGCCAGAAAGTCTGAAAAAAGTGAACTGATGGGTGATGCCAAGGAGGATTTGGACCGCTTTGAGCAGGAAGCGGACCAACTGGAAGCCAAAGAGCAGGCTATCATCAAGGAAATACTGAAAAGAAAGCAGAAGGATGTTCCGGCCAAAGGCACCGGGGTATTTACCTGGCCTGTCCCCGGGCGCAGCAACATTTCTTCCCCCTTCGGCAATAGGGTGCACCCCATACTGAAATATGTCCGCCGTCACGAAGGCATAGATATTCCTGCCCCCAGCGGCACTAAAGTGGTAGCTGCCCAGAACGGCACGGTGATCAATGTGGGAACCATGAGCGGCTATGGTAAAGTAATTATCATCGACCACGGTGCCGGTTTGACCAGTTTGTACGCCCATTTGTCCGCCCAGTCCGTTTCCGAGGGACAGGATGTAGTAAAGGGGCAGTCCATCGGCAGGGTCGGCAGCACCGGTATGTCCACCGGCCCGCACCTGCATTTCGGGGTGTATAAAAGCGGCAGTGCGGTTAACCCATCGGGATATTTGTAAGCCAGGCAGCATTATCTCGCTAACAGCCTGTAAGACCCCATCTTTCCCCTTTCCATTTTGTTGTAATCGGCAGCGGGTTATTGTAGTATAATATAGGAGCAAGTCCATTGGCAATTGATGCTGGGGCAGACCCGCAAACGGAAAGGTGGAGCATTTTGTATTACGGCAGAAATAGTTATAGTAGCAATAAAGGCCGGTGGTTGACCGGCCTTGCTGTAGTTTTTCTGGGTATTGCACTGATTTCTGGCTGGCTGCTGGTAAAGAATTATAAGCATTTCGGCAATTTGTTTCAGGTTGTTTCCCTGGTGCGAAACCAGTATCTTTATAAAACTGATTCCACGATCATGGTGGATGGAGCAATAAAGGGGATAGTTGAAGCTCTGGGGGATCCCTATTCAGTCTACCTTGAGCCAAAAACATATTCTCAGCTGCAGGAGCAAATCAGGGGTTCATTCGGCGGTTTGGGCATACTGGTGGGGGTTAAGGACGACTATCTCACCGTGGCCAGGACTTACCAGAATACCCCGGCCTACGAGAAGGGAATCACAGCCGGGGATATCATCACCAGAATCGGGGAAAGGGACGCCAAGGGTATTGACCTGGAAACCGCCGTTCAGTTGATGCGGGGTCCGGTGGGAACGAAGGTTTCCCTCACCCTGGTGCGCCAGGGCCAGGGTAAGCCGTTGGTGAAGGTGCTGACCCGGCGGGAAATTAGCGTGCCTACCGTGGAGGCGAAAATGCTGCCGGGTAACATAGGCTATATCATTATTTCTCAGTTTTCCGAAAAGACCTCGGAGGAAATACAGCGTGCTCTGGGCGAGTTGAAAGCCGGCGGGCTGCACGGGATCCTTCTGGACCTGCGGGATAACCCCGGGGGAGAACTACAATCGGTGGTTAAGGTGTCGGGTAATTTTGTGCCCAAGGGGCCGGTGGTTTATATAGAATACCGCGGTGGCAAGACAGAGGAGCTTCCTGCTCAGGGCAACAACCTGAGGCTGCCTCTGGTGGTGCTGGTCAACGAGGGCAGCGCCAGTGCTGCCGAGATACTGGCCGGGGCCATCAAAGATACCCGTTCCGGAACTCTAGTCGGCCATAAGACTTTCGGCAAGGGTGTGGTTCAGACCGTATTCGAGCTGGACAACGGGGCCGGGCTTAAGCTCACCACTGCCCGCTACCTTACCCCGGGCAAGCACGATATCAATAAAAAGGGGATTATTCCGGACGTGGAGGTAGGGCAGGACGATCCCAGGGAAAAGACAGACAAACAGTTTGACAGGGGGCTGGAAATATTGAAAAAAATTATTAAGGGCAAGGCAGCTGCGTGAACTGTGGAAAAAGTTTTTCAGTTGACAGCCTTTTGAACACCGGTTTATAATTTAATGACTCACTTCTTTAAAAGATTTGGAGGTGGCTACAATGTGCGAAGCGAATGCTTATTTGCGCCAGTCGGGAAAGGAAGAATTGTTCCTGGAGATGGTGGATAAGGTGCTGCCCCATGAGGACGGCCTGGTGCTGGAGGATATTTTCGGGCGACGTAAGATTGTTAAGGCCAGGATAGCCGAATTGGCGCTGGTGGACCACAAGATTATACTAGAGAAGGAAGAACAATAGTTTTATGAAAGGGCGCAAGCCCTTTTTCTGTTTTATAGCGCATGAAAAAACGTCAAAATGTAGACACTTTTTAGCAGGTTTTGTACGTTTGGTTGAGTACGTTTGGTTGAGAAGGAAGACAGAATTTATTTTAATCACTGAAGGTGCTTTATGGCAAGTGCAGAATATTTTTCATTAAAAGATATTGAGTGTTCCAGTCGAGTATAGGACTTGCAGTTAAGGGGTTGGTGCCGTGACCGTGCTTCGTTTTATTAGTTCCAATGAAAACAAAATTTCTGAGTATAGGGAACTGCTGCAGCCGGTTGAATTTACATCCCTGCAGCTGACCATACGGGAAACCTTCAGCGATGATCCCCGGGATGTGGTCCGGGAGAAATTGTTAAAGGCCTATGAAATGAAAAGGGCGCCGCTTTTTGTGGACCATACGGGCCTGTTTATTGAGGAGTTGGGCGGTATGCCAGGCCCTTTTACCCAGCTGTTTTGGAAGCAATTACAGGCTGAAGGCATTTTAAATCTCCTAACCTGTAAGGATAATCGCCGGGCCCTGGCCAGAACAACCATTGGTTACTGCGACGGCAGGCGCATATATTTCTTCGAAGGGGAAATAAGCGGCTCTGTCGCCTGCGAGCCGGCGGGCAGTCCTTCCACCTGGATGTGCCTTTTTATCCCGGAAGGTTTTGACATTACCATGGCCGAAATGACCCCGGAACAGAAAAACTCTGTCTCTCAACGCAGGCGGGCGGCTGAAGAGTTCAAAAAGTTTTTACAGAATCCCGGAGGTATTGCTTACAGTGTATGATAAACCTTACGATAAAATTATGGACGAGCTGGCCCAGGAGATAAGGGGTAAAAAGATAATACCGTTTGTCGGTGCGGGCATGTCTAAAAACCTTGGCCTGCCTGGCTGGGAGGACATGATCGATCTGGTGGCCCGGGATATCGAAATTGACCCGGATATATTGAATTTCCACGGGGATTACCTGCAAATCTGTGAGTATCATATTATCAAAAACGGGGGCAGCAAGAACAGGATTAGCAAGCTTATTGACCGCAGCCTGCGCTCGGCGGAGGTGGATATAGGCTCCTCCCTGGTGCACCGTTATCTGGTAGGAATGCATTTTCCTTTGATTTACACTACCAATTTCGATGAGCTTATTGAAATGGCCTTCAGGTATCACGGCGTTGAATACTGCCGTATCGCCAACCTGGACGACATAATCTGCGCGGGTGAAAACGTTACCCAGATCGTTAAATTCCACGGCACCCTGGACCACGACGAAACTCTTATTATCAGTGAAACCGATTACCATAACCGGCTGGATATGGAGGGGGCGCTGGATATCAAACTGCGCTCCGACTTGCTGGGCAAAACAGTGCTTTTTCTGGGGTACAGTTTCCGTGATCTGGATATAAGGTACATGTGGAGCAAGCTGTTTAAGGTGATGAAATCGAATTGTAAGGCCTACATGGTTACGGTAAAGCAAAATTTCGTTTTTGACGCGGTTTACGGGCGCAAGGGGATGAAAATAATCTGTCTTGATTCCGACAACTATAAGGAAGATTTTACCCGTTTCATGGAGGATTTGTATAACCGGGTCACCAGGAGTTGATGACGTTGGGTGGGAAGCAAGGGGATGGTTCTCGGGGGGCAAGTGGGGACGGTTCTTGCTTGCCTTGGAAAGGCAAGCAAGAACCGTCCCCACTTGCCCCCCTTGCCCCTTTCCTTAATAAGGGAGTGCTGTTATGAATTTGGATACCGTCACCGATTTTAAAGAGCTTGAGGAAACCGTCAAAACATGCAGCAGGTGCGCTTTAAGGCAGGGCTGCCGGGGAGTTGTTTTCGGCGAGGGCAATCCCTCCGCCAGGATAGTATTCTGCGGTGAGGGCCCGGGGGGCGATGAAGACCGCCTGGGGCGTCCCTTCGTGGGCAAGGCAGGGCAGTTGCTGGATAAAATGCTGGCTGCCTGTGGTTTTGAACGGTTCAAGCATGTTTACATATTAAACACAATTAAATGCCGGCCCCCGGGCAACAGAACCCCCACCGAGCAGGAGCGGGCTGCCTGCCGCCCCAACCTGGACGCGCAACTGAGGCTGATTCGCCCTGCAATCATGGTGCTGCTGGGTGCCTGCGCGCTGCAGGAAATAGTCAATTCCGCCGGCAGGATTACCAGGGACAGGGGCAGGTGGGTGCAAAAGAACGGTGTCCACATTATGCCCACCTACCATCCCGCCGCCCTTCTTCGTAACCCGGCACTGAAAAGGGATGCCTGGGAGGATTTAAAACAGGTGGTTGCCAGATATCGCAGTTTAGTTGACCAGGATCATTATTCCCCGTACTGTTAGAAATGAGGTGGAAATGAGGGGTCAGGTCTTGACATTTGACTTTTCAGTCAAATGTCAAGACCTGACCCCTCCGGGCTCCCTGGTGGGACTAGGAACCTGTCCCCTTGTCCCAGGCAACCGGTCCGGCTATATGATCTGGCCAGGCTTTCAGCCCTTCCCGCCTAGCCTGGGACAGCAGGGCCATGTACTGCCTTTCGGTGGCGTTAAGCCTGAAAACCATGTAATCAATCAGTTCCATGTCGCAGTTGTTAAATTCAAATATGGCGTTATGCCAGGCATGCCGGCATTTTTCCACCATTGTAAGAAGATCCGGCATGGGTTCTTGAGGTACAAAAATTTTTGACGTGATATAACGCCAGATGTTTTCCATATATTTCATATCAACACCTCCACTTAAATCTATGCATTGCTGCGGGCGTAAAGAAGCGCCCGTTAAATATTTGTTGGGACAATTAAGCATAATACATTACATATAATCAGCATCATTTGGGGGTGTAATTACTGGTGCTCCCGGTTAAAAAGGTTGCCATTGCTCTGTTCACAGCATGTTTTCCGGTTTTCTGCCTGGCGGGCTGCAGCGACAAGCAGGGGCAGCAAAAGCCTATTCTCAAGCCCGTGAAGATTGCGGTCTGCGTAGCGGACATGGAGCGGGACGGAAATAAAATAATAGAAAAGGTTATGGAGGAGAGAAAGAAAAAGGACAAACTGGATATCACCTGGTTTGATGCTAAAAATGATCCCACTCAGCAGTCCAGTCAAGTTGAGAAACTGACCCAAAAGAAAGTTAAGGCGGTGGTGCTGCAGGTGGTGGATCCCGCCGCAGGGTCCCAGTTACTAAAGGGTCTGGCGGAAAAAAATATCAAGGTGGTGGCTTTGGAAGTCCTGCCTTTGGACGCTCCGGTGGACGCTTACGTAGCTTCAAACCACGCTTTGGCCGGGCGACTAATGGCTGAATACGTGATCAACACGGTGCGGAAAAAGAATGGCATTCCCCTGGCCCAGGGCGAACCCGGTACTGCTGGTCAGGTGCAGGAGCAGCAGCAGGGAGGTGGCAGCCAATCCGGTGGCACCCAGGTGGGCGGAGGTCAGGAAGGCGGGCAGGGCGGTGGCGGAAGTCAGCAGGGTGGTGGTCAGCAGGGAGGCGGGCAACAGGGCGGCGGCCCGGTTATTCCACCGGAAAGCCAACTGCAGGGAACAGGGCCGGCCAGTGTGGTGCTGTTGACCGGTGATCCCGGCGACCCGGCCTCCCGGGAAATGGCCAGTTCCGCCAGAGTAGTGCTGAAAGAGAGTCAGTGGGTTCGACTGGTGGGAGAATACCAGCATTTCCGGGGTGACCCGGCCCAGGTACCCTTCAATATGCAGCAGGCTTTGGCCGCAGCCAATAATCGTATAGATGCGGTGCTGGCTACGGACAGCCGTCTGGCCCTGGCGGCGGTGGACGTATTAAAAGCCGCCGGTCTGAATAACAGGGTGCTGACGGTGGGTGTGGGAGCCGACCAAAAGGCCTCCCAGGCTCTGACCGCCGGAGAGCATGACGCTGAGGTGGACACCAGGCCTGACTTGCTGGGCCAATATGCGCTGGACGCGGCGGTGAGTCTGGCTAAAGACGAACACTGGCAGTATGACAGCCAGACTACCAGCGGCAGCTATTCGGTGCCTTCACGGATTACTCCTGTACGCCTGGTGCAGCCGGAAAATATGTATCTATTAAACCAGAGATGGAGTGGCCTGCAAGGCGGCGGCAAGGAAAAGGGCGGTGGCGGCAGCAGTGAGGGTGGCAGCTCCGGCTCCGGCAAGGGAGGCAGTGAATCAGACAGCGGCAAATCGGGAAGTGACGGGCTAAGCGGCGGCCAGCAGGGCAGCGGGCAACAGAGTGGTAAGCAAGGCGGCCAGGGTCAAAAAACCAAACTGAAAGTTACTACTATGGACGGAAAGACAGTAGAGGTGGAGATTAATGGCCAGGTCAAGAAAATAGAATCCACGGATGGCGGCCAGGGGCAGCAGTCCCAGGGTGGGGCAGGGCAGCAGGGTGGCGGCGGCGGTGGGCAATAAAGCCGAGGGTTATGAGACAAAAATAACGCCCGGTTAGTGGGCGTTATTTTTGCTTTGTGGTAATTTTTATTTCCAGTACTATCTCATCGTCAATTTCCCCGGGGTAGGGATCAAGGTAAGTAATCTGAACTTTGTCATCTTTAAGCACATTACTTTTCGGTGAACCCTCATTGTCTATAATCCTAGCATGGTCCCAGTAATTAAACCAGCCAGGCTTGGTTTTGGATAAACCCGATTTTAGATATAGCCTACGGCCTTCAGTTTTCTGTACCGTGTCCGAAAGAGTTTTTACTTCCAGTAGCGTTACCTTTTTTGCCTGGCCTTGGTCAACTTGCAAGTCAACAAAAGCGCCAACTTTAAGAGATTTAAAATCCTGAGTACCCTTTTTGCCGGAAAACACGGCATCCCAGGCAATAGGCAGCATATGATCCCTGCTTGATAAATCGTTAACAACCAAAAGGTTATCGTTTCCCAGAATTAATGACTTAACCGAACCCCTTATCTTTTCCGGTTTGGCCGTCGTTTCTTTCTGTTCCAATAAATTGATCCAGCTAACCTGCTTGCTGCCGTCCAGTATTATTTCGCAGCGGTAGCCGTAGGCCTGCTTGATTGGCCAATCCAGGCCGTTTTTGTAGCATTGCGCCGATTTGGCCAGTTTATATTTCTTTGCCCCGGAAAGGGAGGTTAATTCCAGTTCCGGGTTTTTTTTGTCTATGGTAACCTGTGAAATCCAGCCGGGCTGCCGCTGACCGTCTTTAGTTTTAATCCAGCCCAGGTCGATAAGCTGGCTGACTATTGCTGCCAATTCGGCCCGGCTTACCGTCTGGTGAGGGTGAAAGGTTCCGTCGGGATAGCCGCTCATGATGCCGGCGTTTACCACTGCCTGCAGCAGGGGCTGGTCAGTCTCAGGCACTGTGTCTATATCTTTCGGAATTGCCGGTTGGCTATTGTTTGTTGAAGAAGTATTATCGTCCAAAGCAAAGGTTTTAGCGTTTAGAGGCGGCGCAATATAGAGCACCCGAGCCAGCAGCTCGGCTATATCAATCCGGGTTGCTGGCGCATTTAGATCAAATTCTCCATCAGCCGGTTTCGGGAGAAATCCTTTTTCCTCAGCCATATCCAGGTAAGGTTGACCCCAGGGAACCCTGGCGCTGGTGTTGGCTGAAGGTTTTTGGAGGCGGTTTTTTGTTGAGCTTCGGGTCTTGCTTGCAGGGGCGGGAGAATATCCGGCAGATTGAACTATTAATACCAGTGCTTCCAGCCGACTGACCATCTGGTCCGGTTTGTAGGTGTTGTCACGGTAGCCTTTAACCATTCCCAGGGTGGCAAGCCTGGTGATTTGACTTTTGGCCCAGTGATCCTGCAAGTCGTCAAACCTGGGTGTAACTGTCGAAGCCGCCCCGGCCGAAGGGAGGTCCCGGTAGAGCAGAGACGCCAGCAAGAAAAGTATTGTTAATGCTCTGCAGGCTTTTCCTATCCGGGGCACTTAATCACCTCCAGAGGAAGAATCGTTAATCTTATATAGAGTTCCTTTGTCGGTTAGCACATATAGCTCTCCGGAGGAGGTAACCAGGGGCTGAAACGTAACTTTGCTATCAAGTTCAATATCCCGCTTGAGTCGTCCCTCTGAGTTAACAGTCAGCAAGCGATTATCATCGGTGCCAAGATAGACTTGATTGCGGGTATTATCTACGGCTGGCCGGCTTATTGCCTTGAGCAGCTTTTGCCGCCATATTTCTTTCCCATTAGATGTATCAATGTTGAAAAGGTACTCTGAAGCGCAAAAGAATAGCTGTCCGTCTTCGGAAAGGGTGGGGGTTGTCAAATTTTCCAACGATACACTAAAAGTCCAGCTTGGAGAGTTCTTCTCTCCGGGTTTAAACAGGTAAATCTTACCTTTGTTCATTCGATCGATTTTGGCGGGGTTTACCGTTACATAAAGGCTTCTTTCCGGGACGGTTAAAAGGTGGACATCCTTTATACTCCCCAGCGAGTAACGCCATGCAATTTTCCCTTCGGCGTTAATTGCCGCCAGGGTATAACCAGTATTTTTTACACCATAAACTACGAATAGGTATTCATTATTTCCCACGCAGGCAAGTATTTCTCTTTTAGTGTCTACTTTGGTGCGGTTAGCTTCTGTGCTGTCCCAAACCATGTGCCATTTATAATGTCCGCCAACGTCAATGGCGTATAATGCCGTAGGCAGGGGAAGATACAACAAATTCTGAGGTCCTGCGGAGAGTAACGGGGTGGATTTAGCTTTATTTTCCTGGACCGCTAATTTCCAGCCGCTTTTTCCGTTGGCTAAAATTTGTTGAACCGAGTTGCTGCCGGGATAAAAAAGCGTTCCCTGAGGCCCGAAAACCGGGGTACCTCCTATAGAGTTCCCCGGCACGGTTATTTCCTGAATTTTTTTACCGTCGGCATCCACCAGCGTTGTTTTATTTCCGGAGAATATGTATAACAGACCATTGGGCCCGATCATAGTTTGCCCCGAGGGTTTATCAAGCCCTGTAATTTTCCAGGCAATGTCCTCGGCAAAACAAGACTTCAGGCCTAATGGGGTAGTTAAAAACATTACCAGTGCTATAAAAGTTATCATTATCCTCAACATGACAACCACCCTTGAAATATCGCTTATTTAATCCAGGGTATATTTCATTATTCTCCATTTTTTACATTAGTTCCTTTGTGTTAAAAGATTCATTTTATAGATTTACGAAATTTTGTTAGCCACTGGAACGATGTTACAGCATCCTCTGCCGGAATGCAATAATTGATACGGTGCTGGCCGGGAGATTGAAGGCTATTGATAAATAAAGGTGCCCTGCACTGAATTACAGCCGGGCCCCTTTTTTTATAGGTGCATATGGTTGACTAATTACCTTGCAGATTATGCTATTCTTACGGCTCAGTATACGTGGTAGACGTAACAGAGTTGCCGGCAAGATCCGTAATGTTGGTTGTAGGCTGCAGGGTGTCTCCCGTTTCAATACTGCCGCTTAAGGTAACTGTTACGGTCATGCCGTCGGTGTCTACTGTTACGGCTGATATGGTTACCCCGCCGCTATTACTGTCTACATATGTCCAGTTTGCGGTGTTTGTGGCCGCAGTTAGCTCAAGCACGTCACTGTAAGTTATAGTGAAATGTGTAGCGTCAGTTTTATTCCAGTCTGTTGCTACCGTGGGAGTGCCGGTTTCAGCAGTTACCGGTGTGGCAGTATATAATACAGCTTCTATTCCGGCGTTTCCATATAGGTCACTGATGTTGGTTGCATGGGGCGTTACCTTAACATACTTGTTGTCAGGAATAAAGGCCTGGTCAGTTGCCTCATCCAGTGTTATAGTCAGTGCTCTGGAAAGTGCATTATAATTAAAAGCTGCGTTTGTCTTGACTATCGTGGTCAGGCTGGTGTCGCTTGTATCATCGGCGTATTGCAGGGTCCAGTTGACCTTGTTGGTTACCTGGTCCGCGTCATTCTTCGGATCTTCATTGAATGTTACGGTTATGGTGTCCCCACCGTTGTCTACGGATGTAGCCCCCACGGTTATAGACGGTTTAGTGGTATCCTTGGTTACGTTTACCGTCAGCGTCGGCGATGTGTTACCCGCCGGGTCAGTTGCAGTGATTTCGATAGCGTTTGGACCTTCCGCCAGTTTGGTTATGTCTATGGGCAGGGTGGCTTTACCCGCCGCCGCCGTCACCGTAGACGAGTTTTTCAGAACGCTGCTGCCTCCCACTACCGCTGTTACAGAGGTACCGGTTTCGGCATTTACGATAATGTTGAAGTCCTTGGACTGGGTTGTGCCGTCCTTGTCCGCAGAACCGTCCTCCGAGGGTTGTGCCGGTGCGGAAAGGTCGATTGCCACCGTGAATTTAAATGTTTTGCCGGCGAAAAACGCTGTTACCACTGCTGTGGAGCCGGTGGTGGCCGAAGCACCTTTATCCAGGGTGTACGTGCCACCGACATCGGCTATGCTATTATTGCTGCTGAATACGCTCAATAAACTATTGGCGGTGATCCTGCTACTGTCATCGGAGGGACTCGCTGTGGTGTGGACGTATATGTTATACGTCGTGCCTTGGTTGTCAGTGTTAAAGTAGAAGGTTCCATTGTTGGCAATTATTTGTCCAAAGCTGGAATCCGGGCTCAATTCAAGGCCCAGTTCCGTTGGTTTGGGTATTACCGTGTAAGCTATTTGTGCATTCTTGCCCTGAAGATCGATGTTTATGTGGCCCTTTGTGGGGGCTCCTGCCTGGGCGGTAATGGTGCCCTCTGTCGGGTCTACGGTTATTTTAGCGATATCTCCATAGACGCTGTCGCTGACAGTAGTATAGGTGCAATCAGATGTTACCTCGCTGTAGGGGTAATTGATGCCATAGTAAGCCAGCACCTTAAACGTTGCGGACGTTCCTTCAATTAAATCTATGCTGTTTGTAGAAGTACTAATGCTTGTAAGTTCAGGATTGACACTAACGTTTACGGTAACCTTCTTGCCCGCGAAGTCGCCTGTTACAGTGGTGCTGCCGGTTTTAAACGGGGTCGCAAGGCTTACTTCTCCTTGGTTATCCACAGTAACCAGGGAGGTGTCCCCGGACGTCCAGCTTAACTCGGAGGGCTGCGCATCCCTCAGGGTGCCATCGGCGTATTTTACCAGTACCGATGTTATATCTTTGGGATCGTCAGTGGAGCCGAAAAAGGCCAGGGAATCCGGTGTGGCTGTTATTTCCGAGATAGACTGCCATACATTCAGCAGGAAGGAATTGGATTTTCCCCCGAATGTGGCGTTTATGCGCACCACCCCTGCCTTCTTCATGCTTATGACGCCATTGTTCACGGTGGCCACGGAGGTATCCTCACTGGTCCACACACACTTGCTGGTAATGTCCGTTACCGGGCTGCTGTGGTTGTAAAGGACGATGCCGAACAGGGCCTGAGCGTATATCTTCAGGGTGCTTCCCGAGGTTACGGTAAAAGTAATGTTGTCCGGGGTGATTGTTCCCCCGGTGGTGCTGCTGGTGCTGAAGGTGATGGCACCGAAATTCGATGGTAATATCGTAACCGGCACGGTGACGCTCTTACCCGCAAAGGTTGCGGTAATTTTTGTGCTTCCCATAGCAAGGACATTACCTCCGGTGACCATGCCCGTCGCGTCGACCGTGGCAATAGCCGTGTCGGCGGAGGTATAAGTGCCGGTGACCTGCCCGCTGGTCTTGTCGGCGTATACGGCAGTTAAAGTTATCTGGGCTTTTTCTCCCGCAACAGCATTGATTGCGGAGGGATTAACCGACAATGAGGACACTTTTTTAATTACATGCACAGTAATAGGGCCGTATTCTGTGCCTCCATACTTGTAGGTAATGTTTGCATCGCCCGGGTCCACGGCAATTATTTTACCCGGTGATGTCTTGGCAACTGTGGTGTCGTCACTGGACAGGCTCACGTAGGACGTGACATAGCTGGTGCCTTTTTTGAATTTAATCGCACTCGTGCTGCCGGCCACCAGCTGTAGATCTGTTGCGCTGGGTATAATGTTGTTCAGATCAACTAAAACCCTCACCGGTACCGATACTGTTTTTCCTGCATAAGAGGCTTTTATGCAGGCGGTTCCCGCTGCAACAAAAGTGACCTGGCCCGTTCCGTTAACTGTGGCGACCTTAATGTTGGTGGACGAAAACAATGTATTTGAGGTTACGTCACTGCCGGTGGAACCGTCCTTGTAAAATGGTTTAATAACTAACGGGGATGAACCACCGGCTGTTCCCAGCAGTGAAAATGGTTCCGCCACAATTGATTTGATGGGGTTAATAACTGTAACCGTAGTCTCCGGGGGGGTGATGGTCGCGCCGGGCAGATTGAAGGAAGCGGTCACTTTTACACCAACGCCGCTGGTTAGATCCAGTGCTTTTAATTTTCCGGAGTTAACGCTGACAATATCATCATCTTCGCTTTCCCAGGTGCAGTATTTGGTAACATCAATAGGCTTTATGCCGGTGCCGCTGAATACCAGCGTTGCTTTTACGGAAAGGCTATCGCCTTTTTGCATAATTAAATTCGTGGGCGCGCTCAGGGTAATCCCCTGTACCGGATCTATAACCAATATAGAGGCTTTGGCTGTTTTGCCACCGTAAGTGGCGCTGAGAGAAGCTGTTCCCTTGGCTACTGCGTTAATGGTCTGCCCACTCACGGTGAAGATTGTGGTTTTGGTTGAAGTTAAGGTGCATTGGTCTGTGACGTCTTCTTCCAGGCCGTTATCCCATGTAGCGACCACCCTCATGCCGACGTTGTCCAGGCTGGTATTGCTACTAGTCAACATATAAAGCTGTTTAGTACTGAACGCTAATTTTTTTACTACTGCCGCATGGGCCTGCTGCGGAGCTGCCAATAGGGCCAGATATACCAGCAGCACTGATAAAGCCAGGGTAATTTTTGTTCTTGTTAGCAAGGATATACCTCCTTTGGGATTTATTAATTACAGCAGCTTGCCGTTTTCGTACAAAAATCTGGTGCAGAGTGTCAGCTGAGTAACCATATATTGTAGAAATATTTCAGCTGGCGTAGGGAATATTCAATCGTAAGGCAAACGTACTTCCTTATAGCAGCGTATTATAATTATCGGCTGTAATTAAGCCTTCTTTAAAAAAGTAGAAAACATCATAATTAAATAATTCGACAAAATAGATTTTTTTCCTACACTGGATAAAAAGGCCAGCAACTTTTACTAACTACGAAAGTCGGAATATATGTTTGCCCCTGTCGTCAAGTCTGGTATAATTGATATTGTGATAAAAATTTATGCCAAGCGTTTATTCGTTCAAGAAATGCGGGTGATCATATTGCCGGAATTCAAGCTGAAATCGGATTTCCAGCCCCAGGGCGACCAGCCCGTAGCCATCGGCCAACTGGTGGAGGGTCTGGAAAAGGGAGAGAAATTTCAAACCCTGCTGGGGGTTACCGGCAGCGGCAAAACCTTTACCATGGCCCAAGTCATTCAAAGGGTGCAGCGGCCTACCCTGGTGCTGGCGCCCAATAAAACCCTGGCCGCCCAGTTGTGTTCGGAATTCAAGGATTTTTTTCCCGACAACGCGGTGGAATATTTCGTCAGTTATTACGATTACTATCAGCCCGAGGCTTATATACCCCAGAGCGATACCTATATTGAGAAGGACTCCTCCATCAACGAGGAGATAGATAAGCTGCGCCACTCGGCCACCATTGCTCTTTTCGAGCGCCGGGATGTGATTATCGTGGCCAGCGTTTCCTGCATCTACGGCCTGGGCGACCCCGAGGAATACAGCAGACTGGTGCTTTCCCTGCGCAAGGGGGGCACATATGACCGGGACGGGGTGCTGCGCAAGCTGGTGGATATACAGTACAGCCGCAACGATATAAATTTTACCCGGGGAACTTTCCGGGTACTGGGGGATGTGCTGGAAATATTTCCGGTGGCGGCTGCTGAGAAGGCTTTGCGCATCGACTTTTTCGGCGATGAGGTGGAGCGCATACAGGAGTTTGACGTGCTTACCGGGGAGGTGCTGGGGGAGCGCTACCATGTAGCGGTGTTCCCGGCCAGCCACTATGCCGTTTCTTACGACAGGATGGAGCGGGCCATTGGCACCATAACCTCTGAGTTGGAGGTACAGCTCCGGGAGCTGCGCGGGCGGGAAAAACTGCTGGAGGCCCAGCGGCTGGAGCAGAGAACCAATTACGATATAGAGATGATGCGGGAAATGGGCTATTGCAACGGCATTGAAAACTATTCCCGGCACCTCACCGGACGGTCTCCCGGGGAGCCGCCTTACACGTTAATCGACTTTTTCCCAAAGGATTTCATTATGTTTATCGATGAGTCCCACGTGGCGGTGCCCCAGGTGGGCGGGATGTACGAGGGAGACCGCTCCCGCAAGACCTCGCTCATTGAGCACGGCTTCAGGCTGCCTTCGGCTATGGATAACCGCCCCCTCAAATTCAGCGAATTCGAGCAAAAACTTATAAATGTCATATTTGTTTCCGCCACTCCGGGTAATTACGAGCTGGAGCACAGCAGCAGGGTGGTGGAGCAGATTATCCGGCCCACCGGCCTGATTGACCCCGAGATATCCGTGCGCCCCACACGGGGCCAGATCGACGACCTGCTGGGGGAGATAAAATTGAGGGTGGGCAAGGAGCAGCGTGTACTGGTCACCACCCTGACCAAGAAAATGGCGGAGGACCTTACCGATTATTTCAAGGAAATGGGTGTAAAGGTTCGCTACCTGCACTCGGATATCAATACCATCGAGCGCATGGAAATACTCAGGGATTTGCGCCTGGGGGTTTTTGACGTACTGGTGGGGATCAACCTGCTCAGGGAGGGGCTGGATCTTCCCGAGGTCAGCCTGGTAGCCATTCTGGATGCGGACAAGGAGGGCTACCTGCGCTCCGAGCGCTCCCTGATCCAGACCACCGGCAGGGCGGCCCGCAATGTAGAGGGCAAGGTGATCATGTACGCCGACCGGATTACCGGCTCCATGTCCCGGGCCATCGGCGAGACCGAGCGCAGGCGTAAACTGCAACAAGACTTTAACAGCAGGCACGGCATAATTCCACGGACGGTCAGCAAGGCGGTGCGGGGCGTTATCGAGGCCACTAAAGTGGCCGAGGAAAAAGCCGCCTACCTGCCCTCTGCCAAAAAGGGCAGGATGACCAAAAAAGAACTGAAAACAGCCATTGCCAGGCTGGAGAAGGGCATGCGGGAGGCTGCCAGGCAGCTGGAATTTGAGAAGGCGGCGGAACTGCGGGACATGCTGATCGAATTGAGGCTGGAACTCAGGGGTAAGGACAGCAGGCTGCTGCCTATGGGAACTGACGCGAGTTAAAATTTTCCGACAAAGTTCGAACTACGTTTGAATAAAAAACTGGTTTTTATGAACAATTGGTCATAATTATGTAATCAATTTACTTTTATGTAATAATTAGTCCAAAAAACTGGTTGCAGAGACGTCGAGACCTGTCGATTTTGTAGTGCTAACCTGACAACTGCAGACAATATAACCCCCTTGCCGGTGATGCCCTCCTTTTATATATTAGGATAAGACGCCTATGTCAGGAAAGGAGAGCATATATGATCCATACGACCATAAAGCTGACCAGTGAGGGGGAATTGTCACTGTCCAAGGATTTAATGGAAATTTTAAAACTTGACGACGATGCAGGTCTGGTTATTTACCTGGAAGATAATCAAATTGTTTTAAAAAAAGTGAGTAAAGCCAATCATCAGAGTTTTCGCAAACCCATCTACCGTTAAGGAATTTGCCGGGTTTGCTGAAGCAATATATTTTCAAACCCGGAGGCACTTTAATGCTGGATAAAATAGTGGTTAAGGGCGCCCGTGCCCACAACTTGAAAAATATTGATGTGGTCATACCCAGGGACAGGCTGGTGGTTATCACCGGCCTGTCGGGTTCAGGCAAATCCTCTTTGGCCTTTGACACCATATATGCCGAGGGGCAGCGGCGCTATGTGGAATCACTGTCCTCATACGCCAGGCAGTTTCTGGGTCAAATGGACAAACCCGACCTGGACTACATCGAAGGGCTTTCACCGGCCATTTCCATCGACCAGAAAACCACCTCCCACAACCCCCGCTCCACCGTGGGCACGGTTACCGAAATATATGATTACCTGCGTCTTCTTTTCGCCCGGACCGGCAGGCCCGGCTGTCCCACTTGCGGCCGGCCCATTGCCCGGCAAACGGTACAGCAGATGGTGGACCGCCTGGCGGAACTGCCGGAGGGAACCAAGCTGCAGATACTGGCGCCGGTGGTGCGGGGGAAAAAGGGCGAGTTCGTTAAAATGTTTGAAGAGGTGCGCAAAAACGGCTTCAGCAGGGTCAGGGTGGACGGCGAGGTAATGGACCTCGCTGAGGAAATTAAGCTGGACAAAAAGAAAAAGCACACCATTGAGATAGTAGTGGACCGGGTGGTGGTGCGTCCCGGTTCCGGAAGGCGGCTGGCCGACTCCCTGGAAACATCCCTGAAACATGCCGCCGGTCTGGCGGTAGTCTCGGTGGTAGGTGGGGAAGAGCTAATATTCAGCGAGAATTTCGCCTGTCCGGACTGCGGCGTCAGCCTGCCGGAAATTGCCCCCCGCCTTTTTTCCTTCAACAATCCCTTTGGCGCCTGCCCCACCTGTACGGGCCTGGGGGTTAACAAGGAAATAGACCCTGAGCTTTTAATACCGGACAGGAGGAAATCTATCGCCGGCGGGGCCGTTGAAGGGTGGATGAAAAGTAGCAACGCCTATGCCTTTTTTGATGCTATAGCGGAAAAGTACGGCTTCAGCCTGGACGTGCCTGTTTCCGAAATGGACCCGGAAAATTTAAATAAAATATTATACGGCACCGGCGGTGACAGGGTACATGTAATATTCGGGGACGGCTTCGGCAGGGCCCATGATTACAACACGCCCTTTGAGGGGGTAGTGAACAATCTTGCCCGGCGCTACAGGGAAACCAACTCCGACTACATGCGGCAGGAGATTGAGCAGTATATGAGCACCAGGCCCTGCCCTGCCTGCAAGGGCGCCAGGCTGCGGCCGGAGGCCCTGGCGGTACGGGTTGGCGGCCAGAATATAACCGAGGTTACCCGCATGCCTGTGGTGCAAGCGTTATCATTCTTTGATAATCTCGACCTGACCGAGAGGGAACAGCTTATCGCCAGGCAAATTTTAAAAGAAATCCATGAGCGGCTGGGTTTTCTGGACAACGTGGGCCTGGATTATCTTACCCTGGACCGGGCTGCGGGCACCCTTTCCGGCGGCGAGGCCCAGCGCATCCGGCTGGCCACCCAGATAGGCAGCGGCCTGATGGGGGTGCTGTATATTCTTGATGAGCCCAGCATTGGGCTGCACCAGCGGGACAACAGGAGACTGTTAAACACTCTGCTCCGGTTGCGGGATTTGGGCAACACATTGATCGTGGTGGAACATGATGAGGACACCATCCGCCTGGCTGATCATGTTTTAGACATCGGGCCGGGGGCCGGAGAGCACGGCGGCTGGGTGGTGGCCCAGGGCACCGTCGAAGAAATAATGAATGTTCCGGAATCCATCACCGGCCAGTACCTCAGTGGCAAGAGATTCATTCCGGTGCCCGCCCTGCGCCGGCAACCCAACGGGAAGGCCATTGAAGTGTTGGGGGCAGCGGAAAACAATCTAAAGGAAATTGACGTTAAGTTCCCCCTGAACGTTTTTATCTGCGTTACCGGTGTTTCCGGCTCCGGCAAGAGCACCCTGGTCAATGAGGTGCTGTATAAAAAGCTGGCTGCGGAGCTGAACCGTGCCAGGCAAAAGCCCGGCGCCTGCCGGGAGGTTAGGGGGCTGGAAAACCTGGATAAAGTAATCGAGGTGGACCAGTCACCCATCGGACGTACTCCCCGCTCCAATCCGGCCACCTACACGGGGGTTTTCAACGATATCCGGGACCTTTTTTCCCAGACCCCGGAATCCAGGGTAAGGGGCTACAAGCCCGGCCGGTTCAGTTTTAATGTCAAGGGCGGGCGCTGCGAGTCCTGCCAGGGGGACGGCATCATCAAGATTGAGATGCATTTCCTGCCGGATGTGTACGTGCCCTGTGAGATCTGCAAGGGGCTGCGTTATAACCGGGAGACCCTGGAGGTAAAGTACAAGGGTAAGAGTATAGCTGATGTGCTGAACATGACCGTGGACCAGGCGGTGGAATTTTTCCAGCATATACCCAAAATACACCGCAGGCTGCAGACCCTCCAGGATGTGGGTTTGGGATACATCAGGCTGGGGCAGCCTGCGCCTGAGCTTTCCGGGGGGGAGGCCCAGCGGGTAAAGCTGGCTACCGAACTGTCCCGCCGCTCCAACGGCAAAACGGTGTACATTCTGGACGAGCCCACCACCGGGCTGCACATGGCCGATATCGACCGGCTGCTGAAGGTATTGCACCGGCTGGTGGACGCCGGCGATACCGTAATTGTGATCGAACACAACCTGGACGTTATAAAAACGGCGGACTATATCATTGACCTGGGTCCCGAGGGGGGGCACAGGGGCGGCACAGTGGTTGCCGCAGGCACCCCCGAAGAAATCATCAGGGTACCGGAGTCATACACCGGCGAATTTTTGCAAAGAGTACTGAATTTTTCACCCGTTGAGGGAGGCACCTTCGGTTTTAGTTTTAGGTGCCAGGCACCAAACTTATTAACTTATGCTTGAGCTTGGAAATAATCTCCTGTTATTATGATGTGGGGGGCTGATTATGGGCAGGAGGCCAAGGATAGAGTACGAGGGTGCGGTATACCATGTTATCCAGAGAGGGAACAACAGGGAGTTTGTTTTTGAAAAAGATAATGATAAACAGCATCTTCTCAACCAAGTAGAACGGTACAAACAAAGCCTGGGGTTGAAGCTTTTTGGTTATGTGGTGATGGGAAATCATTATCACCTTTTATTGCAGACACAGGTAAAGCCGTTGCATCAAATTATGCACAGGATTAATAGCGAATTCGGCCGGTATTATAATTTAAAATATCAGCGATCCGGGCATGTTTTTCAGGGGCGTTATAAAGCGATCATAGTTCAGAACGAGCGCTATTTATTGGCCGTGCTTAGGTATTTGCACCGGAATCCTGTGGCGGGAGGGATGTGCCGGGCTACGGCTGACTACCGTTACAGCAGCGACGGTCATTATCGCGAGAACCAGAGCGGGCTGGTTGATATTGATTTTGTTTTGGATTCATTCGTGGATAACCGTTTGGAAGCGATAAAAAAGTATAAAGAATTCATGGCTGAAGAGGACAACGCAGATTATGACGAGTTAGAAGTCTTGGGAGATGAGAATTTTTCACTGACACTTCGAACAAGGACTATTGCACCTGTAAGAAAACGACTGGACGAAATCCTTATTGATACCGGAGTGAGCTTCGATGACTTTAAGTTAATCAAGACCGGCTCGCGTAGGAGACACCTTACCCCTTACAAGAAGGTTTATGTTGTCGATGCATTGGAGCAAAAGTATACTTTTCAGGAGATTGCTGGGAACATAAGTCTTTCAGCTACTGCCGCTGCAAAATTGGCTCAATCATAAGTTAATAAGTTTGGTGCCTGGCACCAAAGGAAAAGGAGGTGGAGGAGTGACCCCGGAAGAGAAGCTTAAACATTTGCCTGCGAAGCCCGGGGTTTATCTTTTCCGTGATGCCGGGGGGAATATTATCTATGTGGGCAAGGCGCTTTCCCTGAAGAACCGCGTCCGCTCCTATTTTCAGTCCGGGGCCGGCCAGTCCGTCAAGGTACGCTCTTTGATGGACAGGGCAGCTGATTTTGAATATATAGTAACAGATAGCGAGGTCGAGGCGCTGATTCTGGAAGCCAATCTGATTAAGGAGCACCGGCCCCGCTACAATGTTTTCCTTAAAGACGACAAGAGTTATCCCTATATAAAGGTAACCCTCAACGAGGAATATCCCAGGGTGCATATAACCAGGCGGGTGGTGAAAGACGGGGGGCGTTATTACGGTCCTTATACCAGGGTGGGGGCGGTGCATGACACACTTGTCCTGCTGCGGCGGATTTTTCCACTGCGCACTTGCAAGCAGAGGGATTTTGCTTTAAAGAGCAGGCCCTGCCTGAATCACCATATAAAGAAGTGTTTGGGACCCTGCTGCGGTCTGGTGGATAAGGAGAATTATCTGGCCATGGTGCGGGAGGTTTGCCTTTTTTTGGAGGGAAAGCAGGAGGAACTGGTCAAAAGACTTACCCGCCGCATGGAGGAAGCCTCCGCAAAGCTGGAATTTGAGCGGGCTGCAGAACTGCGGGACCAGCTAAAAGCTGTCAAGGATGTGCTTGAGAAACAAAAAATAATTTCTGCAGGCACGGAGGATCAGGACGCCGTGGCCATGGCCCGGGGGGTGGACGACTGCTGCGTGATGGTTTTCTTTATACGTGGCGGCAAACTGTTGGGCCGGGAAAGATTTATTCTTGCCGGTACGGAGGGTGAGAGCCGGGCGGAAGTGCTCACGGCATTTTTAAAGCAGTATTACCACCGGGCTGACTTCATACCATCCGAGATACTGGTTTCCGATGTGGAGCCCGGGGAAGCGGAGGTTATCGCCTCCTGGCTGGCAGGTAAAAAGGGTTCCAGGGTGCAACTGAGGGTGCCGGTGCGGGGAGAAAAGAAAAAACTGATTGAAATGGTGTCCAAAAACGCCTTGCTGGCTCTGGAAGAGGTCCAGTTGGAGCGGGCCGCCAGGAGGGACGGGGCGGAAGACCTGGCCTTGCTGGCCAGTGCATTGGGACTGCCCAAACCACCCTTCCGTATGGAATGCTTCGATATTTCCAACACCCAGGGCACCGAGACGGTAGCTTCCATGGCTGTTTTTGAGGAGGGCAAGCCGGCCTCCGATCAGTACAGGCGGTTTAAAATAAAAACCGTGCAGGGCCCGGATGATTTTGCCTCCATGCACGAGGTGATCTATCGCAGATTTAAACGGGCCGGAGAGGAAAGGGAATTAATCAATACCGGCCGGCTTTCCACCATGCAGGCCAAATTTAATCGCCTGCCTGATGCTGTGATTATAGACGGGGGCAAGGGCCAGCTCTCCGTCGCCCTGGAGGCCATGGAGAAGCTTGGTTACGGGCATATACCCGTTTTCGGCCTGGCCAAGGAAGAGGAGTTATTGTTTGCCCCGGGCCGGCCGGAGTCCATACGCCTGCCCAGGGACTCCAGAGCATTGTATTTGCTCCAGCGGCTGCGGGACGAGGCGCACCGCTTTGCCGTTTCTTTCCACCGCCAATTACGGACCAAAAGGAATTTGAAATCGCTGCTGGATGAAATAGAGGGCATTGGGGATGTTCGCCGCCGGGAGCTGCTCAAGGCTTTCCCCTCCATCGAAGCCATAGGCAGGGCAACCATTGAAGAACTGGCCGGGGTTCCGGGGATGAACAGAAAGGCGGCGGAAGCGGTGGCAGGTTTTTTTGCCGGGGCTAAGGAAAAAGAGGATGCAGGTATTTGACGTAAGCAACAGAATATTCCCTTTAATCCCCTAAAGCTGGTATTATATATACAGACGGGAGAAAGCTTCGTGAACTTACTACAGCGCGCGGGGCTTTTATTTTTCAACGAAAAGACGGAGTGATATATTTGACAGCTTACAAAATGATTGCCATGGATCTGGACGATACCCTGCTGGATAAGCAACTGTGCATTAGTGAGACGAACCGGTCTGCCATTGAGCTTGCCAAAGAATCCGGCGTAAAGGTGGTGCTGGCCACCGGTAGGATGTACCGGGCCACCCTGCCTTACGCTACTGAACTGGGGCTGGATACCCCGGCCATATCCTACCAGGGAGCACTGGTGAAAAAACCGGATACCGGGCAGGTCCTGCTGCACCGCCCGGTGCCCATGGCCAGCGCTTTAACAATTGTCAGGGAGCTGAAGCCTTATGGCTACCATATCAATCTGTACATGGACGATAATCTTTTCATAGCCAGACAATCCGCGGAGAGCCAATTATATAAGTCCATATCCGGGGTGGAGGCAACCGCAGTGGGAGATCTTGAGGAATTCCTGCTGGAAAAACAGTTTGATCCCACCAAAGTACTGGTGGTGGCCCGGGAGGAGCAATTGGATGAAATTGCCCCGGGTTTAAAATCGCTGTTCGGGGAAAATCTTCATATTACCAAATCAAAGCCGCATTTTCTGGAATTTTCTCATCCCCAGGCTACCAAGGGGCATGCCCTGGCCGAGGTGGCCGGATATTACGGCATAGCCCGGGAAGAGGTCATAGCTGTAGGAGACAGTTACAATGATTTGGAGATGCTGGATTATGCCGGTCTGAGCGCGGTGGTGGACAACGCCAGGGATGAGATTAAAGCAAAGGCGGATTTCGTCACCAGCGCCAATACCGATGGCGGCGTGGCCCGGGTGATCCGGCGCTTTATAACCGGGGAGGAGTAGTGCGACAGTTGGAGACGATTTCTAGTGTCGCATGTAATTGGATTTATAAGATTCCGGATTGCAACGGGATTGCAACGGGGACGGTTCTCGGGGTCGTATTTTTTCTCTGGGGGCAAGACAAGAACCGTCCCCACTTGCTACATACCGTGAACTCTGGCAGCGAGGGTGAGGACGTTGGGAAAATACGTGGCGGGTGTCGACCTGGGGGGAACAAAAATATATACCGCGCTGGCGGATGATAGCGGCAGGCTGCTGGCCGAGACCATAGTGGCCACTGGGGCAGGGGACGGTGGGGAAGCGGTTGTCCGGCGTATAGCTGCTACGGTGGCTGAAGTGTGTGCCTCCGGGGGCTCCGGTGTTGATATAAGTGCATTGGGCATCGGGGTTCCAGGACCCATTAACCCCGCCACCGGGCTGGTTGATCAGGCTCCCAATCTGGGCTGGAGGAATGTGCCGGTTAAGGAGATATTGCAGCAAACTTTGGGGGTGCCCGTGCTGGCGGATAATGACGCCAATCTGGCGGCCCTGGGGGAGCACCGTTTCGGTGCCGGGGCGGGCGTGCGGAATATGGTATATGTAACCGTAAGCACCGGTATCGGCGGGGGTCTTATTCTGGATGGCAAAATATATCACGGTGTTTCCGGGGCAGCCGGCGAGTTGGGGCACATGGTGATTGATCCCCTGGGACCGCTGTGTAGCTGCGGCAGAAGGGGCTGTCTGGAGGCGCTGGCCTCGGGCACGGCCATGGCCAACCGGGCCAGGGAACTGGTAGCTGCGGGCTGTGGCCAGGCTATTTTACATAAAGCCGGCGGGCGGGCAGAAAATATAGATGCTCTGACCGTGGCTGCCGCTGCTGCCGGGGGAGACGGGGAGGCCATAGATATACTAAAGGATGCCGGTAAGGCCCTGGGTATGGGGCTGGCCAATTTGGTGAATCTGCTTAACCCAGCCCTGGTGGTGCTGGGGGGCGGGGCCATGAATGCCGGCAGACTCCTGTGGGAGACTATGGAGCAGGAGCTGAAGGTGCGGGCACTGGCCGCCGCCCTGGAAAATCTCCGGGTGGTACCGGCCGCCCTGGGCAAGCGCTCCGGGCTGATGGGCGCGGTGGCCCTGGCCCTCAGAGGCCGTTGAAAAACTGCGCCTGGCTTTGTCAGGCTCGCAGTTCAGTGCTCACGTACTTCCAGTACGCTCCGCGCTGTCCTGCTTCGCCTTTCGCGCCATGCTTGTTTTTGAACGGCCTCTGGATGGCTGTTTGTATAAGCTTAGTATGTACTTTTGCAATAGTCTCCTGGCCGGTTGCCGGGGGTGATGGACCGATAGTCCTGAGGGGCGGCAGCCCCTTTTTAGGGTTAAGGGAGGGGTTTTATCTGGCTGAACTTAGGTACGGCAAGGGAGACTGGCGGGATTTTGATCAAGGCATTCAGAGGGAGTGGCTGGTCACCAACGGTCTGGGGGGCTATGCCTCCTCCACCATTATTAACGCCAACACCCGTAAGTATCACGGCCTGCTGGTGGCTTCGCTGAATCCGCCGGTGGAGAGGACGATGCTGCTGGCCAAAATTGATGAGCGCTTCGAGGCCGGGGGGAGGGTTTATAACCTGGCCTCCAACAGGACTGAGCAGGGGGTAGCGGAATTTGGCTTTATTCACCAGCAGATTATGACTGCTGAACCTGTTCCCTGTTTTACCTACAGCTTTGCCGATGTTTTTATAGAGAAGCGGGTTTTTATGGTGTACGGCCAAAACACCACGGTTATACTTTACCGGGTGAAAAACGGAGCCCTGCCTGCCGTAATGCGTCTGGCGCCGCTGGTAAACTGCCGGGATTTTCACTGGACCACCCGCAGGGGGCAAATAACCTTTGAAATTAAAAATATTTTCGGGGGGATGGAAGTAAAGGTCACCCCCAGGGTACCGCCCCTTAAAATTGTCTGTGCCGGAGGTGCTTTCCTGCAGCAGGAGGGCTGGTTTACGGGTATGTTTTATCCTGCCGAGGCGGAGCGGGGAGAAAATGCCGTGGAGGATCATTTTGTTCCCGGTTATTTTTCCATCAACCTGTCCCCGGGGGAGGAAAAGGTTGTCACGGTGCTGGCCACCATTGAGAATGCAGGGATTTTACCCGTTGCTAAAGATGGTGAGCAACTACTCCAGGCAGAGGAGTCGAGGCTTTCGAAGCTGATGGAGAACCTGGATTATGAAGAAAGCCTGGCGCTGCGCCTGACCCGGGCTGCAGATGCTTTCGTGGTGCGGCGCAAATCTACCGGGACCAAAAGCGTCATAGCGGGGTATCCCTGGTTTAACGACTGGGGCCGGGATACCATGATTGCCCTGCCGGGGCTTACCCTGGTTACCGGTCGCCATCAGGATGCGGCCGGGATATTGCTTACCTTTGCCCGCTACTGCAAGGAGGGCCTCTTGCCCAACATGTTTCCCGACAGGGCCGGGGACGAGCCCCTCTATAACACGGTGGACGCCTCCCTGTGGTACTTCCATGCGGTGTATAAATACTTGCAGTACACCGGCGACAAGGATTTTATACTGAAAAATATCTACCCTGTGCTGAAGGATATAATATCGTGGCATATCAAAGGCACTCACTTTGACATAAAAATGGACGATGACGGGTTGCTCCGGGCTGGGGGCCCGGAGAATCAGCTCACCTGGATGGATGCCAAGGTTGAACACTGGGTGGTAACACCCAGGCATGGCAAGCCGGTGGAAATATCCGCCCTTTGGTACAATGCCCTGCGGGTCATGGAAAGGCTGGCGGTCCTGGCCGGCGAGAAATTTGCCCAGGAAGGGCTGGCGGACAGGGTAGGTCAGAATTTTGAAAGGGAATTCTGGTATCAGGAGGGGGGCTATTACTACGATGTGGTAGGGGATGAGGGTAAAGATGCCCGTTTCCGTCCCAACCAGATACTGGCCATGGCCCTGCCCTTTTCCCCGGTACCTTCTGAGCGGGCCCGGGCAGTGCTCAGCCGCGCCTGGAGGGAACTTTACGCTACCTACGGGCTGCGCAGCCTTTCCTGCTACGACCCGGAATATAGGGGCACATACCTGGGGGACAGGGTGCAAAGGGATGGCGCCTATCACCAGGGTACCGTCTGGAGCTGGTTGATGGGTCCCTTTATTACTGCCTACCGCAAGGCCTACGGTTATACCCCGGCCGACAGGCTGCAGGCGGAAAGATTTATTAATCCGCTTCTGGACCATCTGCGGGATCACGGGGTGGGCTACATATCGGAAATATTTGACGGCAACGAGCCGGTAATACCCAGGGGCTGCTTTGCCCAGGCCTGGGGGGTGGCGGAAATACTCCGGGCTTACGTGGAGGACGTGCTGGAAATTAGAAACTGGAAGTTTGGTATTTAAGGCTCACTTATGTTAGGGAGAACCAAAATATATGATACGGGGAGTGGATTTAATGAATGATTTAATTAATGTTGACGTCGGTCATCTGATGAGTGTCGCCGCTGCTTCCGGTTTTATCCCTGCCGGGGAATTTGACGGTTATGCCAATAAATACGGTGATACATTTAAAAAATTTCAGTCCACGCTGACAGACGGCAAATCACCCCTCAACCTGTCCCTGGCGGAGGAAAAAACCATACCCCAAATAAAAGCACTGGCTGCAGAATTAAAGGAGAAGTATGAAAATATTTTGATTCTCGGCATCGGTGGTTCGGCGCTGGGGGCCAGAGCCGTAATGCAGTTTCTAAAAGGGCCTTTTTATAATCTGGAAAATCACGGAGGACCCCGGCTGTTTGTGCTGGACAACATTGACCCGCTACTGGTGGCGAAGCTGGAGCAGATTATTGATTTAAAGAAAACTGCCTTGATTTATACCAGCAAATCCGGCTCAACCCCGGAGACAGCGGCCCAGTTTATATATTTTTACAAAAAATATAAAGAGGCCGGCGGTAATGTCAGGGATATTGTGATCATCTGTGACGCTGCCGACAACGGCATCAATCGTATTGCCGGGCAACTGGGCTGCCGCCTGCTGCATATCCCCGCGGGCTTGCCGGGCAGGTATTCCGTGTTGTCTTCGGTGGGCTTTCTCCCGTCGGAAATTATTGGCATTGACAGCGTACAGCTGCTGGCAGGAGCCCGGGCGGTGCACCGCGCTGCCCTGGAAAGCCCCCTGGGAGAAAACGCTTTGTTTGCCCTTGGCACATGCCTCTACGAATTAGCGTTAAGGGGCAGGTCCATTCACGTGCTGTTTAATTACAGCAACTTCCTGTTTGAATTCGGGCTGTGGTTCGTGCAGTTGTGGGCGGAGAGTCTGGGGAAAAAATTAACCACGGATGGTGAAATAATCAATGCCGGCACTACTCCCCTGACCTGTCTGGGGGCCACCGACCAGCACTCCATACTACAACTCTTTAAGGAAGGTCCGCCCGACAAGGTAATTGGTTTCGTCGGGGTTGAACGGTTCCCCGAGGATAAAACCCTTACCGGGGAGTTTCCAGCAGAAAAGGAATATGCCTATTTTGCCGGCCACACCATGGCCGAACAGCTTGGCATAGAGCAACTCGCAACAGAGATGAGCCTGGTGAGTACCGGCACCCCCTGCTACCGCGTTACCGTCAGGGACATTTCGCCCGAGACGCTGGGCGCGCTGTTTTATTTCTACGAGTCACTGGTGGTATACACCGCCGGACTGTGGCGGATCAATCCTTATAACCAGCCGGGGGTGGAGGAGGGCAAAAATATCACCTATGCCCTCATGGGCAGGGAGGATTACGCCGGCAGGCGGTCTGAATACGAACGGCAGGTGGAGCAGTATAATAATGAGCGGAGAATATATGGTGTGCCCTTGCGATAACAACGCTTAATTAAAATTGTCTGTTCAGAATAGGAGTCGTGACAGTCATTATGCAACTTTGGGCGGATCTGCATACCCACACGGTTAACAGTGACGGCAGGGGGACCATCAGGGAAAACGTGGAGGCGGCGGTGCAAGCCGGGCTTAAGGCGGTGGCCATAACGGATCACGGCCCACGGGGGGTTGGTATAGGCGTTAAAAATCTATCCGTCTACCGGGAGAGCGGACTGGAAGCCGCACGGCTGGAGGAGGAATTACCGGTCAGGGTGCTGGTGGGGGCGGAGGCCAACGTTACCGGCACCGACGGCAGCCTGGACATTCCTGCTGAGGTTGTTGACGGATTGGATTTGCTGGTGGCGGGACTGCACCCCTTTGTCCGGCCGGACCACGGGGCCGAGGCGCTTAGCTGGCTGGTTCCCAATCAGGTGGCCAGGGTCAGCAGTTTTGTCCGGGAACGGCTGCGCGCCGGCAATACCAAGGCCATGGCAGAGGCAGTGCGTAAATACCCGGTGGATATAGTGAGCCATCCTAATTTAATGTTGGCCGTAGATCTGGACGAACTTGCCCGGGTATGCTCCCGTTACGATACTGCCATGGAAATAAATACCGGACACCATTATAATAAGGATGATGTTGCCAGGGCGGCTATACGCCATGGGGCACTGATCTCGGTGAACAGCGACGCCCATACACCCTCGGGAGTGGGTGCCCTTTCCACAGGCGGGGCACTGTTGCAGAGGATGAACGTCCCCCCCAATCAGGTGATAAATACCCGGGGTGATTTCCCGGTAGGGAAATTTCGCCGGGTATAGATTTTTCGTGGACAAGAGTATAGAATTTTAGACATAAGGGGGGACATATCTTGGCCGTTCAGAGTTTTATAATTGTCACCGGCCTGTCCGGAGCCGGCAAGACCCAGGCAGTGCGCTCACTTGAAGATATGGGCTATTTTTGCGTGGACAACATACCGCCGGCTCTTATACCCAAATTTGCCGAACTATGTTATCAGTCCAAGTCGGATATAAATAAGGTTGCTTTGGTGGTGGATATAAGGGGAGGGGAATTTTTTGATTCCCTGTCCGAAGTTCTGTCCGAACTGGACCGGATGGGTACCAGGTATCATATATTGTTCCTGGAGGCCTCTGAAGAGACCCTGATCAGGCGTTTTAAAGAGTCCCGGCGCAGCCACCCCCTGAGCCACGACGGTGAGGTGCTTCAGTGGGTCAGGGAGGAAAGAACCATCCTTGAGGAACTGCGGGGCAGTGCCCATAAAATTATTGATACCTCAGACATGAGCCCCACCCAGTTGAAGGAGGAAATAAACAACCTGTACGGGGACAGCGCGGATACCTCCCGGCTGCGCATAACGGTGGTTTCCTTTGGCTATAAATACGGCATTCCCATGGACAGCGACCTGATATTCGACGTGAGGTTTCTTCCCAATCCCCATTATGATCCTGCCCTGAGGCCGCTCACCGGGAATCACCCGGAGGTGCAGAATTTTGTGCTGAGCACACCCAACGCGGTAAGTTTTCTGGATAAACTTTTTGACATTACCGAATTTTTGCTTCCCCAGTATGTCAAGGAGGGTAAAAATACATTGATGATTGCCATCGGTTGTACCGGCGGGATGCACCGGTCCGTGACCGTTGCCAATAAGTTGACTGAACATTTGAAGAGTAAAAATTACCGGGCCAAGGTAAGGCACAGGGATACAGGCCGTATCACGGGGTCCGGGGAGTAATGAAACTATTATTAAAATGGTTTTATCCCGGACTTCATGTAAAGCGCTGGCTTTTCCTGGCTTTTGTTGGCTTATTATTGACCCTGGGCGGCACGGTGCTGCTGGCAGGCTCACTTTTGCCGGTTACCCGGACCGAACTTCTTGCCCGGGCTAAGGAGACGATAGGTCCCCTGGCCGTCTGGCCTTGGGTTTTGCTTATACCCATGGCCGGAGTGGTGGCGCTGGCAGTGGGTCTGCACAGGGCCTTCCGCTCTGTGGTGGCGGTATTGGCCCCGGCAGGGGAGCAGCGGCTGGTGGATATTATCTATAGCAGGCGCTACCTGCGCCGGGGGCCCAGAATAGTGGTGGTGGGGGGCGGTACCGGCCTGGCCACCATGCTGCGGGGGATAAAAAACTATACCAGCAATATAACCGCTATAGTGTCCGTGGCGGACGACGGTGGAAGTTCCGGCCGTCTGCGGGGTGACTTGGGCATCCTTCCCCCGGGCGATATACGCAACTGTCTGGTGGCCCTGGCGGACAAGGAATCCATGATGGAAGCCCTGTTACAGTACAGGTTCAATACCGGTGAACTGGCCGGTCACAATCTGGGCAACCTCCTGCTAGCCGCTCTGAACGATGTGGCGGGGGGATTCCACCAGGCCGTGCAGGGCATGAGCAGGGTGCTGGCCATCCGGGGGAGGGTACTGCCGGCCACTTTGCAGGATGTCAGGCTGGGCGCGGAATTTTCCGACGGCGCGGTGGTATGGGGGGAATCAAGTATACCGAAATACGGCAGGCGTATCAGGAGAATATTTCTGGAGCCGGAGGATTGCTTTCCCCTCCCTGAAGCGCTCAGTGCCATAGAGGAAGCCGACGCCGTGGTGCTGGGCCCGGGCAGCCTGTATACCAGCATCATGCCCAACCTCATGGTTCGGGGCATAGGTGATGCCCTGGCCCGTTCCGCCGCCATAAAAATATATGTTTGCAATATAATGACCCAACCCGGTGAGACCGATGGCTATACCGCCTGTGAACACCTAAAATCCATAATTACCCATGCGGGTAAGGTTGTGGATTACATTGTAATTAACACCGCAGATATCCCCGCTCCGGTTAAAGCCCGCTACCGCAGGGAAGGAGCTGCAAGGGTGCTGCCGGACGCCAGGGAAATAGAAAAGCTAGGGGTCAGGGTGGTGCCGGGGGATTTTCTGGCCCAGGGAGACGTGGCCCGCCACTGGCCCGAGAGACTGGCGGAAACCATCATCAGACTTACCCTGACCAATAAAAGACCTTCGGAAAGAATCGGCCTTTTGTACGGAATGGGAAACGGAAATAAAGAATAAACCATAGCGGGAGTATATATGACAAAAAAAATATATGCATTGTTGTTCGCTATTCTGTTAATGCTACTGGTATTTCCTGTTGTTGTACAGAGCGCCCGGGACAGGTTGTCGGGCTACACGGTAGCCCACAGCATGCCTCTGGATGTGTCCCGGGGTATTCCAATACTGATGTATCATAAAGTTAATCCCGATCCCACCGCCGGGGGCTACGGACTGAGGGTTACTCCCCGGGTATTTGAAAGAGATATGCGCTACCTGAAAACAAACGGCTTTCATACCGTTTCCCTCTTAGACCTGGCGGACCATTTCAACCGTGGTACACCCCTTCCGGCGAGGCCGGTGGTGATAACCTTCGACGACGGCTACCTGGATAATTATACTTATGCCTTTCCCATTCTCAAAAAATACGGCATGACCGCCATCATTTTTGTGGTAGCGGACACCGTCGGCGGGATTAACAGCTTTGACTATAACAACCGCCGCCAGCCGTTGAACCACATGGCGGGTTGGGGAGAGCTGAGGGAAATGGCCCGGGCCGGGATTACCATTGGCTCCCACACCCTGACACACCCGCACCTGGCGGAGGTCAGCCCGGACATTGCCCGGCAGGAAATAGCGGATAGCAAAAAGAAACTGGAACAGGGACTGGGCGGAAAGGTAGAATTTTTCTGTTATCCTTACGGGAGTTATAATTTTCTTACGGCCCAACTGGTCCAGGAGAGCGGATATGTAGCGGCAGTGACCATTGAGCAGGGGCTGGGACGCAAAGAGGACGGTCTGTTTACACTGAGGAGAATCCGGATCAGGGGAGACTATACCCAGGCAACTTTCCTGCATGAACTAACCAGGTATTATCGGGAACCGGCAGGAGGCCGTTGAAAAACTGCGCCTGGCGTTTAAGGTCAGGGGACACACCTTCTGTGTTGCCTTAATTCTTGCCTTTTAATAAATTCCTCGAAGGAATGTCCCCAACGAATGCTCGCCGTCCAGTATTAATTGGGGACATTCCTCCGAAGGAGGTGTGTCCCCTGACCTCTGACTACCCGTACGCTTCGCGCTGTACGGCTTCGCCTTTCGCGCCATGCTTGTTTTTGAACGGCCTCTAACTCTTGAGTCTTAGATAAACTTGTTTTACAACAGACCCCGTCAAAGCCAGGTGAACCGCTATTTTCCTGGGATATTTTTTTGCCTTGTGGTATAATATTTGCGAGAGAAAGAGGGGGATGGCCTTGTCCTTCTCCGCGGTGACCAAAAATGAACTGGCCCGGGTAACCTGCGAGCAAGGGTGTTGTAAACTGGCCGAGTTGTCGGCGCTGGCTAAGCTGGACGGCAGTATACAGATTAGCGACCGCCAGGTTTCTCTGAAAATCGTAAATGAAAATGCCGCGGTGGCCAGAAAAGTTTTCACCCTGTTAAGAGATCTGTTTGACGTTCAGACAGAGGTTCAGGCAGAGAAAAAAATAAAGCTGCGCAAAAACAATGTCTACATGGTACAGGTGTCCTTCCAGCCCAAAACCATGGAAATACTTACTACTTTGGGGCTATTGAATAAAAGGGGTAATTTCGGGCAGGGCATAAAAAGCGAATTCATCCGACGGGACTGCTGCCGCCGCTCTTACCTGAGAGGGGCTTTCCTTGGGGGGGGCTCCGTTAGCAGCCCGGAAGCCGCCTATCATCTGGAGATTATTACCACCAACGAGGTCCATGCCGGGGATATTGCAGTACTGATCAGAAGATTCGGCCTGGCGGCAAAAATAAGCAGACGTAAGAACTGGAACGTGGTTTATTTAAAGGAAAGCGAGCAGATTGTAAATTTTTTAAGTATTATCGGGGCTCACACCGCCTTGCTGGAGTTTGAGAACGCCCGCATATATAAGGACATGCGTAACCAGGTAAACCGCCTGGTTAACTGCGAAACGGCAAATCTGAACAAAATGGTGGACGCTGCGCTGAGGCAGCTGGAAAGTATTAAATTTGTGGCCCGGCACCTGGGGCTGGAGAGATTGCCTGCGTCTTTAAGGCAGGTGGCGGAGGCCAGGCTGGCCCACCCCGACATTAGCCTGCGGGAATTGGGGGATATGATGAACCCCCAGCTGGGAAAATCGGGTATTAACCACAGAATGAGAAGAATTGAAGAGATAGCTGAAAAGCTGCGAAAACATAGGGGTAATCCCGTGCAAAACAAATCCTGAGGTTCAAGACAGGGTGGCAATATATGACCAACTCAAGGCGGCTAAAAAGTGTTCCCTCCCCGCCGGGTAGAAATTCACTGCACCTGTGGTGCAGGGCGGTTAATCCCTTACGGGTTTGCTGGAACTTTGTAATAATTATAATGTGCCGTTATATACCTTCACTGTATGTTAAAAGGTGGCTTTACAACTGCCTGGGCATGAAGGTGGGTAAAAACGTATCCGTGGGACTGATGGCTATGATGGATATCTTTTTCCCCCAGCTTATCTCCATCGGCGAAAATTCCTTGCTGGGCTATAACTGCACCATACTTTGCCACGAGTTTTTAATCAGGGAATACCGTATCGGTACGGTGGTAATCGGCAGGGAAGTAATGCTGGGCGCCAATAGCACAGTTTTACCCGGGGTTATCATAGGTGACGGGGCGGTGGTGGGAGCCGGCTCCCTGGTAAACCGTGATATACCTCCGGGGGCGCTGGTGGCGGGGGTACCTGCCAGAGTTATAAGAGAAAACTATAATAGCTTCTAAATAATTGGGTAAACAATGCCGCGAAACAGGGCAATCTAAAGTATAGTATTGGACAAGTTATTACAGGCAGGCGCGCCATTGCCAGGGCGGATATAAGTTAATAAGTTGGGTGCCTGACCCCTGTACAAAAAGGATTGACAAATCATAGAATAAAGCAAGGAATAGAATATGCATCCAGTCACTCTATGGCGGGAATTGTGGATAAACCCCTGGCAAAAGCGGTTTATAATACCTCTTTTTATGATCAACTTCCTGGGTTCAATATACGGTTATTACTGGTACAGCGGGCAGATTGCCGAAACTCCTTCATCCGTCTGGCTTTTCGTGACGGACAGTCCTCTGGCTACCACCCTGTTGGCTATTATGGCTGCCCTGTGGCTTCTGGGGTACAGGAGCAGCCTGCTGGTAGCGCTGGCGGGCACCGCCTGCATAAAATACGGGCTTTGGGCGGTGGTGCTGATTACGGATTTTTGGGCCGCCGGGGGCGGGGTTTTTCCCACAGAGGTAATGCTCTGGATGTCCCACCTGGGCATGGTGCTGGAGGGCTGGCTGTTTTTGCGCAGACTTCGGGTCACCCTGGTTATCGGCGTAGGCATTGCTGCCTGGATGGCGTTAAATGATATTGTGGATTACTCTTTTGGGCTGCATCCGTATCTTTTCTTACCGGGGCAGTTCAATCTGGCTCTGGCAACCGCTGTAATCATGACGTTTACGTTAAGCTTGCTGCTGCTGGTATTTAATACCCGGCGCCGCTGAAAGGATGTAACAGTTATGAAACAATTACCTTCTGAATAAGCTGTTATCAGGCGGAATCAGGCAGGAGATTCTGATCGGCGCAGAGAATTTGTTATGCTGACGGTCGGCATAAGCGATTTTTATGAGGAGTGAAAAGGCGATGCGCATGGGTTATGGTCTCCACATAGAACAAACGCAAAAACTAATCATGACCCCTGAACTGCGTCAGGCTATAACTGTTTTGCAGCTATCCTCCCTGGAGTTGGAGTCCTATATTGAGCAGCAGTTGCAGGAAAACCCCCTGCTGGAACTCAGCGAAGAGCAGGAAAAAAGCGACGGGGAAGAGGTAGAGCTTCATGAAAAGGAGCAGGAAGCGAAACCGGAAAAAGAATATGATATGGACTGGGAAAACTATTTTAATGACACCAGTGATCTGGGATACAATAAAATAGAAAAAAATACCGAGAAAAGTGCATATACTTACGAGAATTTTCTAAGCCTGGCCCCCACCCTGGCGGAACATCTATTATTCCAGCTTAGTTTAAGCCAGTGCCCGGAAAGGATCAGGAATATTGCCGAATATCTCATTGGTAACCTTGATGAGCACGGATATTTACAGATATCACTGGAGGATGCCATCCGGCATTTGGGAACTACCCGCTTCGAGGTGGAAGAGGCGTTAAAGCTGGTGCAGACCTTCGACCCGTCCGGGGTGTGTGCCAGGACACTGGAGGAATGCTTGCTAATCCAGGTTGACCAACTAGGTAAAAAGGACACTTTACTCAGGCGAGTCATAGAAAGCCACCTGATGGATCTGGCCAAGGGTAAGCTGAGCCGGATGGCCCAGACCCTGGGGGTGCCGGTACAAGAAATACAGCGGGTGGCAGATTATATCAGAACACTGGACCCCAAGCCCGGCAGAAATTTTACCAACTCCAACGAGACCCGCTATATTGTCCCCGAAATTGTGCTGGAAAAGATAGGCGGGGAATATGTGATTCTGGTTAATGATACTTCGGTCCCCCGCTTAACCATTAATTCCACCTATCGCTCGGTCCTCTCCAAGGATAAGGATACCGATTCAAAGACCCGCCGTTTTGTAGAAAGTAAGCTGAACGCTGCCGCCTGGCTAATCAGGAGTATAGAGCAGCGCCGCATGACCCTATATAAAGTGGCCAGTTGCCTGGTTGAATTGCAAAGGGACTTTCTGGATTATGGTGTGAAATATTTAAAACCTCTGAATCTGAAAAGAGTGGCGGATTTGGTGGGGCTGCACGAGTCTACCGTGAGCAGGGCTACTTCCAATAAATATATTCAGACTCCCCAGGGGGTTCTGGAAATGAAATACTTCTTCAGTTCCGGGTTGAGTAACTCCTCCGGTACCATGACTTCTGCCGAAAGCATCAAAAAAATGCTGCAGGAGATTGTGACCTCTGAGGATACTGCCAATCCCTACAACGATCAAAAAATTGCGGAGATATTCAAACTGCGGGGTATTAAAATTTCCCGCCGCACGGTGGCTAAATACAGGGACGAATTAAACATCGCTCCCATCCGGAAAAGAAAACGTTATTAAAAACCACGACAGTAGTTGGGGACATTCCTCTGACCCTAGAGCCAAGCTCCAAAGAGAGGTGTGTCCCCTGACATCTTAGTCGGGGTGAAGGATCGATAGTTTTAAGGGGCGGCAGGCCCTTTTTTATTTTGCCGGAAAATACTTTTCCTGAGAAGGAACTGTTTTCCTGGCGGCGAATTGATTAGCATAATTACATACCCGGCATATTGCATACTATAATAAATTGTACGAGTGAGCAATTTTTCCCAGTGCCGTTACCAATATACATTTTATAGTGACTTTCGTAGCAAAATAAAATTGGCTCCTGTCCCGGAAGTCCACCGGCTGCCACAGGCCGGTTTGTTTTTTAGTTTTCACTAGAGTAAATATATGGTAACAAATGAAACATCAATTGGGGACATTCCTTCGTGAAATTTGTTTAGAAGTAAGGGGATTATCCGGCTAAGAAGGTGTGTCCCCATACCTTAGAAGAGGAGTGCTGTGTATGCCTAAAAAGAGCGTAATGGATATTGACGTCAAAGATAAAAGGGTGCTGGTCAGGGTAGACTTCAATGTGCCGCTGGACCAGGAGGGCGGAGTGGCTGATGATACCAGAATCAGGGCAGCACTGCCCACAATTAAATATCTGATGGAGCAGGGGGCCAGGGTGATACTGGCTTCACACCTGGGGCGCCCGAAGGGCAAGGTGGATGACCGCTACCGGCTCAACCCGGTGGCGGGGCGGCTGCAGGATTTGCTTGGTAGGGAAGTTACCAAGGTGGATGACTGCGTTGGCGATGAGCCCGCCAGAGCTATTGAAAAAATGCGGCCGGGGGATGTGCTGCTGCTTGAAAACGTGAGGTTTTACCCCGAAGAGGAAAAGAACGACCCTGCTTTTGCCTCCCGTCTGGCCAAGCTGGCCGATGTGTATGTAAATGATGCCTTCGGCACCGCCCACAGGGCACATGCCTCCACCGAAGGGGTTGCCCGGGTTATTCCCGGTGTAGCCGGCTTTTTAATGGAAAGGGAACTGGAGATGCTGGGCCGGGCTGTATATAATCCCGAAAGGCCCTTTGTAGCCATACTTGGCGGCGCTAAGGTTTCGGATAAAATAGGGGTTATCGGCAATCTACTGGAAAAGGTGGACACCCTGATCATCGGTGGGGGTATGGCCAATACCTTCTTGCGGGCTAGGGGATATGAAACGGGCAAGTCGCTGCTGGAGCCGGATAAGGTGGAACTGGCCGGGGAGTTGATGAACAAAGCCCGGGAGAAGGGTATTGAAATGCTGCTGCCGGTGGACCTGGTGGTGGCTCTGGCCGTGGATCCCGACTCGGAGCAAAAGGTTATGCCGGCTGACCAGATTCCTCCTGACTGGATGGCCCTGGACATTGGCCCCGAAAGCACAAATATTTTTGGAAAGGCGATACGCAAGGCCGGAACGGTACTTTGGAACGGTCCCATGGGCGTATTCGAAATGGCTCCATTTGCCAGAGGCACCTTTGAAATGGCCCGGGCGCTGGCCGAAAGCGGTGCGGTAACCGTGGTGGGCGGCGGGGATTCGGTTGCTGCGGTGAAAAAGGCGGGTCTGGCGGACAAAATATCTCACATTTCCACCGGCGGGGGAGCGTCCCTGGAGTTTTTGGAAGGCAAGGTGCTGCCAGGTGTGGCCGCCCTGCAAGATAAATAGTATAACTGCACAGGAGTCAGAAGTCAGAATGAGAGAACGGTTTATCGTTTCAAAATATTTAAAAGATTAATGTCAAAAGTCGAAGGTCAAAAGTCAATGATAGCTGGAAACTTTACACTTTAGACTTTAAAGATTCTGCTCTGAAAATAAGTTTAGGGAAATGTCATCCTGAGCGTTAGCGAAGGATCTTGGATTCTTCACTTCGTTCAGAATGACATAAAGTGTCCTGGATTTTCATACTCTGATGGTGCCGCTCGCGGCATGGATGTCTGACTACTGAATTCTGAATACCTGAATAGTAACTTTTATTAATGGATCCCATGTAAACACAGAAAAGCCATTAAATAAAAAGGGGGCTGTATTGATATGCGTATACCTTTGATAGCTGGGAATTGGAAAATGTATAAAACCGTTGCGGAAACGGTACAGTTCATTGATGAATTGAAAGGGCTGCTGGCCGGCGCCGGCGATGGCGTGGAAGTGGTGCTGTGCCCGCCTTACACGGCGTTAAGCGCCGCTGCTGAAGCCCTGCGGGGAAGCGGTATCTTTCTGTCTGCCCAGAACATGTACTGGGAGGAGCAGGGAGCCTTTACCGGGGAAATATCACCCCTCATGCTCAGGGAAATAGGTTGTAAATATGTGATCCTGGGCCATTCCGAACGCAGGCAGTACTTTGGCGAAACTGACGAAGCAGTAAACAAAAAAGCAAAAGCTGCCCTTAAGCACGGCCTTATACCCATTGTTTGCGTGGGTGAAACACTGGAGGAGAGAGAGGCCGGCATTACCGAAAAAGTGATCAGCACCCAGGTCAAAGGAGCTCTGACGGGCCTTGACCCGGCGCAGACGGCGGGGCTGGTAGTTGCCTACGAGCCGGTTTGGGCTATAGGCACCGGCCGCACTGCCTCCGATGACGATGCCCAGAAGGTCAATGCCTTTATCCGTGGTTTGCTGGCGGAAATTGCCGGCAGGGAGGCGGCGGAGAAGGTGCGTATACAGTACGGCGGCAGTGTCAAGCCGGAAAACGCTGCCGGTTTGATGGCCAAGCCGGATATTGACGGGGCGCTGGTAGGGGGCGCCAGCCTGAAGCCGGATAGTTTTGCCGGTATAATCAAGGCATCAAGGTAGAATAGCTTGGGAGTGAATGCGGTGCATAAAGTTAAAGGCCCACTGCTGCTGGTAATTACGGACGGATGGGGCTTAACCGATAAAGACCAGGGCAATGCCATTGCCAGGGCGCATAAGCCAAATATGGATAAATTTTTGTCACTTTATCCCCAAACTACCATTATAGCCTCCGGTGAAGACGTGGGCCTGCCCGAAGGCCAGATGGGCAATTCCGAAGTGGGGCACCTTAATATAGGCGCCGGCAGGGTAGTATATCAGGATTTGACCCGTATCACCAAATCCATCAAAAGCGGAGATTTTTTTGCAAATGACATGCTGCTGGCCGCACTTAACAACGCCCTGAAAAACAATTCCTCCTTGCATATCATGGGGCTTCTTTCCGATGGCGGCGTGCACAGCCATATAACTCACCTTTTTGCTCTGTTGGAAATGGCCAAAAAGAAGCATCTGGAAAAAGTTTATTTGCACTGCTTCCTGGACGGCAGGGATACCCCACCCAACAGCGGGGCGGAATACATTCAGCAGCTTGAAGTTAAAATAAAAGAGCTGGGCGTGGGGCGCATCGCCACGGTGATAGGCCGCTATTACGCCATGGACAGGGACAGGCGCTGGGAGAGGGTCCGCCAGGCTTACCGGGCTATGGTGCTGGGAGATGGTCTGAAGGCAAAGTCGGCTCTTATGGCAGTTCGTGATTCATATGACCATGACAAAACCGATGAGTTTGTACTCCCCACCATTATCGAGGACGGCGCCGGCAAGCCGGTGGCCAGCATCAGGGAAGGCGATTCCATAATATTTTTCAATTTCCGGCCGGACAGGGCCAGGGAAATAACCAGGTCCCTGGTTGATGATAATTTTAATGATTTTGACAGGCCGCGGGAGTGGCCAAAAGTTTTTTTTGTCTGCATGACCCAGTATGACAAGACCATTGAGACCCCGGTGGCATTCCGTCCGCACAATATTATCAACACTTTGGGAGAGGTGCTGGCCAGTAAAAATATAAAACAGCTCAGGCTGGCGGAAACGGAAAAGTATGCCCACGTCACCTTTTTCTTCAACGGTGGCGTAGAACCCCCCAACCCCGGTGAGGACAGGATACTGGTGCCTTCACCAAAGGTGCCTACCTACGACCTTAAGCCGGAAATGAGCGCCCTGGAGGTAACCTCAACGTTGCTGGAGCAATTGGGGCAGGATAAATATAAGGTTATCATTATGAATTACTCCAATCCGGATATGGTGGGGCATACCGGCAACTTCGAAGCTGCGGTGAAGGCCATAGAAACCGTAGACCATTGCCTGGGAACGGTGGCGGAAGCTGTGCTGTCAAAGGAAGGCGTTGTAATTATCACCGCCGACCACGGCAACGCCGAACAAATGAAGGATGAGCACGGCCAACCTTTTACCGCCCATACCACTGATCCGGTGCCGTTTATACTGGTGGGGAAAGAATATACTGGAATAAAACTGAGGCCCGGACGTCTGGAGGACATTGCCCCCACCATGTTGAATCTGCTGGGTATCAAAAAACCTGCCCAAATGACGGGGGAAAGTCTGATTGTAGGAAGCAAGTAGGGACGGTTCTTGACTTGCGCATGGCGACTTCGACAGAAATACCGCTGCAAACAAAGGTAAATCAGAATAGCATAAGTTGTATGTTGCACATTTGCATCCATATATTCAACAACAAGGTTTTAAGAAGGAGGTACATATTATGTCAACCATTATTGCCGATGTATTTGCCAGGGAGATACTGGATTCCAGGGGCAACCCCACCGTGGAAGTGGACGTGCTGCTGGAGGACGGGACCATGGGCAGGGCGGCGGTACCGTCCGGGGCTTCCACAGGGGCCTACGAGGCAGTGGAATTGCGGGACGGTGACAAGGGCCGCTACCTGGGCAAAGGCGTGACCAAAGCGGTGGATAACGTAAACACTATTATCGCTCCGGAAGTGCTGGGATTTGACGCCACCGAACAGGTGGAACTGGACAGTGCACTGATTGAGATGGACGGAACTCCTAACAAGGGCAAACTGGGCGCCAACGCCATCCTGGGGGTTTCCCTGGCTGCGGCCAAGGCTGCGGCCAGTGCTTTTGGCCTGCCCCTGTACCAGTATCTGGGTGGTGTTAATGCCAAACAGTTGCCGGTGCCCATGATGAACATACTGAATGGCGGCAAGCATGCCGACAACAACGTGGACATACAGGAATTTATGGTCATGCCCGTTGGCGCTGCCAGCTTTGCAGAAGCCCTGCGCATGGGAGCCGAAATTTTTCACGTATTGAAAAAAGTGTTAAAGAAAAAAGGAATGAACACTGCCGTGGGCGACGAGGGCGGTTTTGCTCCCAACCTTGGTTCCAATGAAGAAGCGTTGGCGGTCATAGTGGAGGCCATCAAGGAGGCCGGCTACCGGCCCGGGGAAGACGTGGCCCTGGCCATTGACGCCGCCGCCACGGAGTTTTACAAGGACGGAGCCTATGTGCTGGAGGGTCGCCCCCACTCAGCCGCGGAAATGGTGAATTATTACGCAGCGTTGCTGGATAAATACCCCATTCTCTCCATTGAGGACGGGCTGGCAGAAGACGACTGGGACGGCTGGAAGCTGTTTACGGAAAAAATGGGCCGCCGTATTCAAATCGTGGGGGACGACCTTTTCGTAACCAATACCGAACGGCTGGCCAGAGGGATTGCCGGCGGGGTGGCCAATTCAATACTAATTAAGGTCAATCAAATCGGCACCCTTACGGAAACCCTGGATGCCATTGAAATGGCCAAAAGAGCAGGTTATACCGCAGTGGTAAGCCACCGCTCCGGGGAGACCGAGGATGTTACCATTGCCGATTTGGTGGTGGCCACCAACGCCGGACAGATAAAGACCGGGGCACCTTCCAGGACTGACCGGGTAGCCAAGTACAATCAGCTGCTGCGTATTGAGGAGGAACTGGGCGGGGTAGCCAGGTACGGCGGCAAAGCATCCCTGTATTGCCTGAAGTAAACTGCCATATCAATGGCTTTAAGCTGAATTAATCCCGGGTGAAAAGGCAATTATGCCTTTTCACCTTGAATAATACTACCATATGATCTGGCGACTTTATGGCTATATATGGAGATTATCCAAGTGGATAATCTCCTAAAATTCCGCCAACGGTTAAATAATCCCGCCAAAGCACCAAAATAAAGGTTTGTCCGTTGTCAATTTTTGTTCCCCATGCTATAATATCTTTCATATGAGATGTTAGAGGAGGTGAAGGTGTGTTAAAGGGCCTGGTAACCGCCTTTCATGTAATTATGTCCATAGCTCTTATTGCTTCAGTTATACTGCAATCCGGGAAAAGTGCCGGCCTGTCCGGGGCTATTGCTGGAGGTGCCGAGACTTTTTTCGGCAAGAAAAAAGGAATGGACGAGTTGCTAGGCAAGGTTACTGCAGTGGTAGCGCTATTATTTGGGGTTTCGTCTCTTCTATTGGGTTTGTGGTAGTTTCATGGGTTTGTGGTAATCTTTTTTGGATTGAAGAAAAATATTTTTAGGGGAAGAGGAGGGTAAAGTTAAAAGTGGAAAATATGACCTTAGCTTATTATGCTGCTGGCGCCGGTGCGTTGGCACTACTGTTTGCACTTTTCACCATGACTCAGGTGCTTAAGGAAAGCATGGGCACACCCAAAATGAAACAGCTTTCTGAGGCTATTCAAGAGGGCGCCATGGCCTACATGAACCGCCAGTATAAAACACTGGCTCCTTTCGCTATTGTAATTTTCGTATTATTGTGGGCCGCTCAGTATTTTGTAACCCAGACACCCGGTTCCCACCTGCCCGTGGGTCCGGCTTCCGCTATTTCATTCCTGGTGGGCGCTATTTGTTCAGCTATTGCCGGTTACATCGGCATGAACAGTACCACCAAAGCCAACGCCCGTACCGCCGAAGCAGCACGTAGCAGCGGACTGGGCAAAGCCCTGCAGGTTTCCTTCCGGGCTGGCGCCGTCATGGGTCTTTCCGTGGCCGGTCTTGCTCTCCTGGGTGTTTCCGTTCTTTTTATCATTTTCCAAAGCCCGCTGATTATCAACAGCTTCGCCTTCGGCGCCTCGGTTATCGCGTTCTTCGCCCGTGTTGGCGGCGGTATCTATACCAAGGCTGCTGACGTGGGTGCTGACCTGGTGGGTAAAGTTGAAGCCGGAATTCCGGAGGATGATCCCCGTAACCCAGCTACCATTGCTGACAACGTTGGTGACAACGTGGGCGACACTGCAGGTATGGGTGCTGACTTGTTTGAATCCTACGGCGCCACCACCATTGCCGCCATGCTTATTGGTAATACTCTATTCGGTTTCCCGGGTGTTATCTTCCCGCTGCTGGTAGGCGCGGTGGGTATTATTTCCGCTATTATAGGTACATTTACCGTGCGCACCAGTGAAGGTGGAAACCCGCAGGCCGCTCTGAACATGGGTCTGTGGAGCACCAACATTATGACCGCCATCGGCACATTCTTTGTGGCCAAGGCTGTTTTCCCCGCTGAAGCCACTGTTGTTTTAAACGGTCAGGACACCGGTGTTGCTTTCGGCGGAGTTTATTTCGGTATCTTTTTGGCTGTTATGGCCGGTTTGATTGTAAACGTTCTGGTAGGTTACCTTACCGAGTACTACACTGCTAGCAGTAAACCCCCGGTACTAAGAATTGCTGAAGCTTCCAAGACCGGTGCTGCCACCAACGTTATTCACGGTCTGGCTGTGGGTATGGAATCCGTATTCTTCCCCATGCTGGCCTTTGCTTCCGCTATTTTCCTGTCCAATTGGGCTGTTTCTCATTATGCTCCGGAAGGCCAGGCTTTACTGTGGTCCATTTACGGTATCGCCATGGCTGCCATGGGTATGCTTTCCACCTCCGGTATGGTTGTGGCCATGGACTCCTTCGGTCCTGTGGCTGACAACGCCGGTGGTATTGCTGAAATGGCTGAACTGCCCAAGGAAGTGCGTGAGAAAACCGACAAGCTGGACGCTGTGGGTAACACCACTGCCGCCATTGCCAAGGGCTTTGCCATCGGCTCCGCCGCCCTTACCGCTCTGGCCCTGTTCAGCGCCTATGTTGACGGTGTAAAACACAAATTTGCCGCATTATTGCCCAACGGTGAGTTTGTTGTTAACTTAACCGAGCCCATTGTTCTGGTGGGTGTGTTTATCGGCGGTTCCATTCCTTTCCTGATTGGCGCCAGCACTATGCGTGCCGTAGGTGAGGCCGCCTTCGGTATGGTGGAGGAAGTTCGCCGCCAGTTCCGGGAAATCCCCGGTATCATGGAAGGCACAGGCAAACCTGACTATGCCCGCTGCGTGGACATTGCCACAAAATCCGCTATCAGCAAGATGATCTTCCCCGGTATTGTAGCCGTATCTGTCCCCATCCTGGTTGGTTTTGGACTTGGAGCCAGGGCTCTGGCCGGCTTCCTGGGCGGACTGACCACCGTTGGTGTGTTGCTGGCCCTGTTCCTGGCCAATGCCGGCGGCGCCTGGGATAACGCCAAGAAATACATCGAAGGCGGCGCACTGGGCGGCAAGAAGAGCGAGCCGCACAAAGCTGCTGTTATCGGTGATACAGTGGGTGACCCCTGCAAGGACACTTCAGGTCCTGCCATGAACCCGCTGATCAAGGTTGCAGGTACCATTTCCCTGATCCTTGGACCCCTGCTTACCAGACTGTAAAGAAACGATTCGAAACACGAAACAGCCGGGCGCTTGTGCCCGGCTGTTTTTTGTTCTGCTGGCTTAGGGTTTACCTTATCAGCATGTAAATTATACCACCCAAGGATATAACCGTGCCCAGGGCTAGAAATATACATGCCTTTTGCAGTTGTTTAATTCCTCTTTCCGTTTGGGCTACCCTGCTTTCCAGGTCTTCGGTGGGGGTAACCAGCCGTGACCGGATGGAGGTGGCCAGTGAGCCCACTTCTTTTTTTATGCTGTCTGTTTTTTTCATGGTCTGACTTCAACCCCTGCCTGGTTAATAGCGTCTCTTATTGCCGCAAGGATTAGAACTGGGATTTGTTGCACGGACTGTTCCAGCAAGTCCAGCCGGACTTTGATGTGGGCAAATTCATCCTTTTCCTGCTTTTGTATGGCTTGCAGCATCTCTGCCAGCCTCCGGTTTTCAGCCACAACGGGCTCCACCAGTCTGATTTTTGCTCCTTTCATGATATCCTGAGTCAATTTAATCAATACGTCATCCTGTTGTCTGGAGGGGCTTACATTTTTATCCATAGCAAAACCTCCTTTATTTTTCATCCAGAGACTTTTTCATCATAGTCAGCAGCCGTATTAACTGGCGCTCATTATTTCTGGCAATAACCGCTTCAACCTCCCGGATGATATCGTCTACCACCAGTGATTTTACTTCTTCCCCGGTGCGGCTGCCAATTTCCCGGATGATTTTCCTCAGTCTTTCATCAAGCATTCTGGCGTTTTCCATGCTTTATTACCCTCCGGTGCCTTATATTTATCCAGCCGGCTAATTTCAAACAGATATTTTTCTATAATATCACCGCGATTCTTTCCGCCGTTCATAGCCCGGTCCGGCCCGCTCCGGCGGCTGGCAGTATCCAGAAGCGTTCTTTTCAGGCTTTCCGCCACTTCCGCCTGCAGTTTGTGCTGCTTTTCTGCGGCAGCCCTTGTCAACTGGCGCACCAGGCGCTGAAAACCTTCATCCTCACCCTGTAGTGCCTGCAGCGCTGAAATCATGAAAACCCGGGGATATGGCAGGGGCTGGACGCCGCTTCGAACAGGCATTTTCAACCTGACAAACAGTGATGCTTTTTCCCTTTCCAGTTGATCCAGGGTGTCGGCGAAGTTGATTACATAATATACGTCTGTTCCGGTAGGGCCGGCATCCTGCCCGCTAGATGGCTTTTGCCCGCCGGCGGTGAGATGCTTGCCGTGCAGAAAAACGAGGCTAATGTCCGCTTTCTCCCGGTAGTCAGGTTTTTTCGATTGCTGGTGCCCGGGTAGAGAGTCTAAACCGGGTGTGTCTATAAAAACAGCGTTTTTTAGCGGCAGGGAGGGGTGATACACCTCTACCTTTTCAGATATGGCGGCATAGGGTGGTAGAGTGATGGCAGCGAATTTTTTTCTCTCCTCCGGGTGTGACAGATCGAAAACGAAGCGGAGTATGTTGTTAAAAGTCAGGCGCACTGAGGTAAGCGGCATGTTATCCTGCAGGCGCTGCTGTTTGGACAGAAATTTGGGGAGCAGGGAGGCGACTATACTCCTGTCCTCATTTTCCTTAGCGCTGAACCGGCTGAGTGTCTCGTCCAACACATCTTCAAGTTTGTCCCTGTGTATGCGCAGGAGCTGATTTCCCAGGGTGATTTCCACATCGCCGATGGCGGAAAAAATATCCCGATCTGTTAGCAAGGCACGCAGGGAATCCAATTCTTCCTTCACCAGACGATATTTCCCCTCTTTTTTTTGCACCGGTTTAAATTCAGGCTGCAGCATGGTTTCTACCACCGCCTTTTGAAGCGGGCCGTGGTGCAGAAACAGTTTACAGGCGGTGGTTGCCCGATCCCCCGCTGTTAGCAGCGGCTCTCCCAGCAGGGCGTTCAGGAAAGTGGTCTTACCTGATGAAAACGTTCCCACCACCTCGATTTGATATTTTTCCCCCATGAGTTTTTCCTTCAGGATCTTTAGCCTCCCCGCCGGAATTATACGACAGAGGGCTTTGTCCCCGGCCATTCTTTCCACCAGTTCCTCCAATTTGGGGGGAGGTGAAGCCTTTCCCCCTGTTTTAAACGGTTCGGCCTGGGACGGGTTGCTCAGAAGGATTAGCCGCCGGGTATAGTCTTCCAGCATGGAATTGATTCTGCCGCTTACCAGCGGCAGGGCATCCATTGCCTCCCGGGCTGCCAGAAGACTACGGGCCTCCTGATAAAGATCCCAGAACTGCTGCAAAAACTCCCCGTCGTCGCCGGTTTTAACAATTTTGTTCAACCTTCCCGGCATTCTGGTATCCATTTCCCGGAGTTGTTTGTCCATCTTTTTTAGTACCCGCCCGGCCATTTCAGTTTGCATATAGAGGGAAAGTATTTCCATGCTGTTAGGGTTACGGGTGTTGATCAGGTAAACGCGGCTCTGGCCCGGGAATAGCCTGCGAACTACTTCCCTGGCTTCCGGCAGCGGGGTGCCATCGCTGTGTCCTGTATTGACGTTAATCCAGAAGGATATTGTTTTACCGCCCTCTGGAACGGCCTTTTTCAACCTGGTAAGGAAGCCGTGGGCGAATGCGTCTATACCCCGCTGGTGAAGCAGGAAGATTATTTCACCGGGGTGGCGGCCGGTGGTCAGATTTTCCAGCAGCCGGTCGGTTTCCGAAGACAGTCCCGTTCCCGGGGTATCCACCAGGGAGCACCAGTTCAGTATGCTGGCGGGGTGGCGGATTACTACCCTGTCGGAGCCTTTAAGTGAAATCTTTTTCCTGATCAAATCGGACAGGTATGTTTGATCTTTTACCGCCCTTGCTTTTCCTCCTACCATTACTTCCGCCGCAAAATCATCCCCGGCGGTAAAGTGAACCGGGAGGAATGTGGAAGGGGATGCGTCAACGGGGCATATGTGACTTTTCAGCAGGCTGTTGATCAGCGTGGATTTGCCTGAATTTACGGCTCCCATCACCAGTATTTCCGGTAGTTGCATACTGCCTGCCCGGCGTCGCAATTCAAGGGCGCTATTTATGAGCGCGTAAGCATCGTCCATGGCTACCACTCCGGTATCAGTTAGTCCTATTTGGAATATATTTGAATTGCAGGTTTTTCATGATATGCAAATTGAAAATAAAATAAAAAAAACGCCTTTGTGGCGTTATCAAAGTGTCGGGCAGGCGGCATGGTGGTCTATATATGCCGGTTCACTTTTGTTGCAAGGAATATTTATCCAGAAAAATCTCCAGTTGCTCCAGCACCTCATCCATAGGCAGTGCCCGGGCTTCTTTTTCGGTGATAGGCCGGCCGAAGGTCAGGCCCTGCTCCTGCTGGTAGCCCCGGTTACGGCGGGGCAGCCGGAGTTCCCTGGGAAACCATTTCCGGCCTACCGAAAATGGTGTGTGGAAAGAAAAGCAGTGTTCTCCCCAGTTAATGTTGAATTCGAAAAGGTCATAGTAGCTGTTGTTTCGGGCACACCGGGGGCATCCCTCGCCGGACCTGGCCATCTCGGCGTAGCTCAGTCCCATGGATCTGGCTTTGTGGCGGCAGTCCTGACAAAGGTGAATTTTTTGCAGTCCCTCCACCAGCAATATTTCCATTTCCGGGTCTTCCCTGAAATGTATGGCCAGGGATTTTAAAACCTTTTCCTTGAGGTCGTACAGGTATTGTTGACCCGCCTTGGCGTAATGGTTCAGATGATAAAGATAGTAGGAGGCCCGGAGTAAATCGGCGGTTCTTTCGGGTACCGGTTCCAGGGAGGACAGGAAGTGATCGCGGCTTTCCCTGACCTGCCGGGCTCCCACCGGCTCCAGCGCTCTGATCCTGCCCGAGCGCTGGGCCCCCTGGCGGGCGTTCTCCCTGGTGGCCCAGCGGCTTAATATACCGGGCATGGCGCTGGTTAGGGAATATACCTGTTCTGGGCTAAAGAGATGTACATCCCCATGTTTATATTTTTGTTTACCTCTTATTTCCAGGTAGCCCTCATCAGTGAGTAGGCGGACTTTGGCCGGGGTGATACCCAAAGCGGCGCAAACCTGGGCGGTGGTCAGTAATCGGTCAGTGTTTTGCATGTGAACCCCCTCTTCAAATTGCGAAATTGGTGGTTCGCGAGACAGGGGCGCGAGACAGGGGGACGGTTCTCCTGTCTCCCCCCTGTCTCGGGGAGTGATATTTATAAAAGTTTACTAAGCCCCAGGACAATTTCCAGCATGATTAGCAATACTATGGCCAGTTCCATCATGGTGGACTGCTGGGTGACAATTTCATTGCTGAGCATGGTATAGCTTTGCTGGATAATCGATATCTTTCTTTCTATGCTGTCGGCCCAGGCCCGGGTGCGGAAAATATTCAGTGCGGCGCCGTATACCCTGGCGTAAAAAATGTCCTCGGTGACCCTTAGCGAGTTGTGGATGCGCTCGGTGATTTCGCTGACATCCACTACCAGTTCCATCAACCTGTTCATGATTCTGCGGTACTGCTTGCGCCGGCCATATTTGGGAACGGTTTCAACATCTTCAATAGCCTGATACATTTTTTCCATTTCCACGCTGAGCAGGTCGTCGTAATAGCGCAGGCTTAGGAGTTGGGAATTGGCGAATTCCAGCAGGTCCGGTATGTCAGCGCTGCCGGAGGCGTCGTATACCAGCGCGGAATCCCAGGTGATCACTGCCAGATCTTCCCTGCCGTAGGAGAAGGAGTTGGCCATAATGTCCCGCCTGGACTGGTCGCTGAGTGCTTCGGTCTCCGCCAGCAGCAGCGGCGCGGGATCCCATTCAGGATTCCAGTTCCGGAAAAAATAGATTATATAATCCTCCACGAATCCCGAAAGGTTTGGCTTGATCAGGGCATTGTGCAGAGTGTCCTGAATATGTTTCAGCTTTCCTGCAAAGAGGGGTTCCAGGTCGTCCGTGTTGTAAATGTATATGGCCAGCTTGTGGATATGATCATAGTCATATTCCGGTGGCAGTGTGATCCTTAATACAATGCTGATGACCCCCAGGTCGTATATCCTGGCCGAAAAGGTTGCTTTCAGGCGGGTTTCCTGTAGGGTAACGGTTTCTTCTCCCAGGTCTATAGTAACAGGGGGGTTTTTAATCTGTATGGATTTAGGCCGGACCCGGGAAAGTTTCATCCTGGAGGCAGAGCCGGTCTGAGCCAGTATCTGTTCCACCCGCTCCAGGCTTATTTCCTCCGCCACATCAAATATCCGGTACAGCCAGAAGGAATTGGTCATATTTAACCACCATATAATATGATTTGAAATATTGTATCAGTATTTCAACGGCCCGGCAAATTATTAATTATATTTAATATACAACGTAGCCCATGGCTTTAATGTATTCGAACCATGATTGATGGACCTGAATAAATACTGAATTTTTAAAATTCAAATAATGTAGCATCCGGGAGGAAAATTATTCTTTCTTGAAGAAAGGTTCAATAACAAATAATACTTCAGGGTGATTTTGTATGATACAAAAAACAGATTTGAACAAGCTCTTGCTGACCCTGTCGCTGGCCATGGATTTTTCCAGGCACGGACTGATGCGCCACCACCAGAGGGTGGCCTTTATTTCTCTGCGCATCGGGGAAGAACTGGGGCTGACGCTTGAGCAGAAACAAAAACTTTTCAGGGCGGCGGTGGTGCACGATGCCGGAGTCAGCACCTGGCGGGAAAAATCCTACCTGGAATCGTTCGATTTGGTTAACCCGTGGGACCACTGCCGGAGCGGGGCGCAGCTCTTTAAAAGCCTGGACGGAATTATCAATATATCCGATATAATTCTCTACCATCATGACCGCTGGGACGGGGCCAGCGAGTCCGGGCTCGCCAGCGAGGCCATACCCCTGGAAAGCAGGATCATCCACCTTGCCGACCGGGTGGATGTTCTGGTCAGCCGTGATGCTTGCCTTTTGGATCAGCGGGATGACGTGGTGGCGAAAATAAAAAGCCAGTCCGGCGTGCTATTCGATCCCCTGCTGGTGGAGGTGTTGGAGCAGGTTGCGGTGAAGGAGTGCTTCTGGTTCGACCTATTGTCAGAGTTCATCCAGTATCAGCTTGAGGAAGATGTTGCCACGGATTTTATCAGCCTGGAGATGACGGATCTCTTAAGCCTTGGAGAGGTTTTTGCCAGTATCATTGACGGCAAAAGCGCCTTCACCCACCGGCATTCCAGGCTGGTATCAGGAGTGGCCGGGTTGCTGGCCGGTCAAATGGGGTACAGCCGCTACAGGTGCGATATGATGCTGCTGGCCGGTTTGATGCATGATCTGGGCAAGCTCACCATTCCGGAAAATATATTGGAAAAGCCCGGAACCCTGGACGGGAGCGAGTACAACCTCATCAAGCAGCATACCTATTATACCTATAAAATTCTGGGTATGATCAGGGGCTTTGAGGAGATCAGGGACTGGGCTGCCTTTCATCATGAAAAACTTGACGGCAATGGCTATCCTTTTCATTTGAAACACGGGCAGATATCTCACGGCTCCAGGATTATGGCGGTGGCCGACATATACAGCGCTTTGGTGGAGGACCGTCCTTACCGCAACGGTATGCCAGAGCCAAAAATAAAGGAAATATTATGGAATGAGGTCAAGCGCAAGCATATAGATGGTGAAGTGGTGGATGCCCTGGTGCGGAATATTGATGGAGCCAGGGAGATATACAATCGTTTAAAATTAGCGGCGGGGAATTTTATTTGTTGCTCAAACAGGGTATAATTTGGAGGAATATTTTTCAGGAGATGATAATAATTGAAGAAAGCAAACATCGAAACAGCAAAGGGTAACATCGTGGTGGAGTTGTTCGACGGCGACGCTCCCAGTACTGTGGCCAATTTTGAAACTCTGATTAACAAGGGGTATTACGATGGCCTAACTTTTCACAGGGTCGTGCCGGGCTTCGTCATTCAGGGCGGCTGCCCCAAAGGCACCGGCACCGGCGGCCCGGGATACACCATAAAGTGCGAGATTAATCCCAATAAGCACCTGCGTGGGGCTCTCTCCATGGCCCATGCCGGCAAGGATACCGGCGGCAGCCAGTTTTTTATCTGCCTGGGTGATTTTCCGCATCTGGACGGGGTGCACACTGTATTCGGCAAGGTGTTGGAAGGCATGGATGTGGTGGACAGCATAGCGCCTGGCGACAAAATGAACAAGGTTACCGTTACAGAGGAATGAAACGAGAGGGCTTACATGGATGACCGGCAACTTTTTCAGTTAATCGCCGGTGAGGCTGGCGTGTCCTCTTCCCAGGTGGAAAAAACCGTTGCTATGCTGGACGGCGGCAACACCGTGCCCTTTATCGCCCGTTACCGTAAGGAGGTCACCGGGGAACTGGACGAGGTAAAAATAAGGCTTATCGAGGAAAGGCTGAAATTTTACCGCAACCTCAATTCCCGCAAGGAAGAGGTCCTCCGCCTGATTGACGAGCAGGGTAAGCTTACCCCCGGGTTGAAGGATAAAATACTGCAGGCCACCCGGCCTACCGAGGTGGAGGATCTCTATCGCCCCTACCGGCAGAAAAGAAAAACCAGGGCCTCGGTGGCCCGGGAAAGGGGATTGGAACCTCTGGCCCGCTATCTCCTGGCTTTTCCCCGGCAGGGCGACCCTCAGGATGAGGCCCAAGCATATATTAATCCTGAGCAAGGCGTAGCCACCGCCGGTGAAGCTTTACAGGGGGCCATGGATATCGTGGCTGAAGAAATTTCCGACGACCCCGGCATCAGGAGTTGGGTAAGGGACTATACCTATAAAAACGGCGTGATATCCTCCTCCGTCAGGGAGAAGGGTGTGTCTTCCGTTTACGAAATGTATTACGACTACCGGGAGCCCGTGGGCCGGATAGCGCCGCACCGGGTACTGGCCGTCAATCGTGGTGAGCGGGAGGAGTTTTTAAAAGTTTCCGTCGCCGTGGATGAGGAGAAGGTTATCGGGCATATCGCCCGCATATGGGTAAAGGCCCCTTCAGTAACCTCGGATCTGGTAATGGCGGCCGTAAAGGACAGCAATCGCAGGCTGATCGCCCCGGCAGTGGAGCGGGACGTGCGTAATGGGCTGACCGAGAAGGCCGGGGAGCAAGCAATTCTTATTTTTTCCAAAAATCTGCGCCAGTTGCTGCTGCAGCCTCCGGTGAAGGGGAAGGTGGTGCTGGGAGTCGACCCGGCCTACCGCACCGGCTGCAAATGGTCGGTGGTGGATGACACGGGAAAAATGCTGGAGGTGGGGGTGGTTTATCCCACCCCGCCCCAGAACAGGGTGGAGGAAGCCGGCACGGAATTTCAGAGGCTGGCTGATAAATATGACATAGATGTTATTGCCATCGGCAACGGCACTGCTTCCCGGGAAACAGAGCAGTTTGTGGCATCCTTTATCAGCGGCTACGGTAAAAAGGATTTGCAGTATATCATCGTCAACGAGGCCGGGGCCAGTGTTTATTCCGCCTCGGAACTGGCCGCCAGAGAATTTCCCGGGCTGGATGTTACAGGGCGCAGCGCTGTTTCCATCGCCCGCCGGCTGCAGGACCCCCTGGCCGAGCTGGTGAAGATAGACCCCCGCTCGGTGGGGGTGGGGCAGTACCAGCACGACGTTGCCCCCAAGCGGCTGGTAGAAAGTCTGGCTACGGTGGTGGAATCGGTGGTGAATTACGTCGGCTGCGATTTGAATACCGCCTCCGCACCGCTGCTTTCCTATATATCCGGCATTAACGCCACAGTTGCGGAAAATATTGTTAAGTTCCGGGAGGAAAAGGGCCGCTTCACTGCCAGGAGCCAGTTGAACAAGGTACCCCGGCTGGGGCCCAAGACCTTTGAGCAGTGTGTGGGATTCCTGCGCATTCCCGGCGGCAAAAATCCGCTGGATAAAACCTCAATCCATCCGGAATCCTATGAACTGACCCAGGAAATATTAAAAATTTGTGACTGTACACCGGATCAGGTAGGCACACCGGAGTTGCGCTCTGCGCTGGCCCGTTTGGCTCCGCCTCAGGTGGCAGCCCGGCTGGGTGCCGGGCTGCCCACGGTGAGAGATATAATCGAAAGCCTGAGCAGGCCCGGCAGGGACCCCCGGGAGGATTTGCCAGGGCCGCTGTTGCGCAGCGATGTGCTGTCACTGGAGGATCTAAGCCAGGGTATGGAGCTGCGGGGTACCGTGCGCAATGTGGTGGACTTTGGAGCCTTTGTGGACATAGGGGTAAAGGTGGACGGGCTGGTGCACCGCTCACAATTGAGTGATCGCTATATCAGTCATCCCATGGATGTGGTAGCGGTGGGCGATGTGGTCACTGTCCGGGTGCTGGAGGTGGATGCTGCCAGGAAGCGGGTTTCCCTCACGATGAAGGGAACCGGCGGAACAGCTTAAAAAATTATGATTCAGGGGTGGCTAAAGTCCGCCCCTGTTGTTTTTCCGGAATAGTAAATGAAGGGTTTCATGGCGGAAGAAGAGAATAATTATTGTCAAAAGTCAAAAGTTAAAAAAGTCAATTAAGAACAAGGAACCTAGTCCTTTGACCTTAGACTTTAGACTTTTGACTGAACAGTTATGGGAGGCAATGGAAATGTTTTACGTTAGTACCAGGGGTAATCATCCGGCGGTGTCTTCCGCCGAAGCTATAAAAATGGGGATTTCTCCGGATGGGGGGCTCTTTGTCCCGGATGCCCCGGTGCGGGTGAGCCCAGAGCTGATGCAGAGGATGAAGGAGATGCCATACAGGGAAAGGGCGGCTGAAATACTGCGCCTTTACCTGACGGACTTTACCGCTGCAGAACTGGAAGATTGTGCCGCCAGGGCTTACAACACCAATAATTACGATGTGGAGGAAATCGCACCGGTGAAGGAATTGGAGCCGGGCACGTACGTGCTGGAACTCTGGCATGGTCCCACCTGCGCCTTCAAGGATATGGCCCTGCAGATCCTGCCCCGCTTTCTCCCCCGGGCTGCAGCTAAAACCGGTGAAAAGGGTGAGATAGTAATTTTGGTGGCCACCTCCGGGGACACCGGCAAGGCTGCCCTGGAGGGCTTCAAGGATGTCCCGGGCACCAGGATCATGGTGTTTTTTCCGGATCAGGGCGTCAGCCAGGTGCAAAGGCTGCAAATGGTGACCCAGGAGGGTGACAATGTTGGTGTTATGGCGGTGCGGGGGAATTTTGACGATGCCCAGAGCGGGGTCAAGGCCATATTCACCGATGCGGACATCAACCGCCGGGTAGGTGAAAAGGGATTCCGCTTTTCCTCGGCCAATTCCATCAACTGGGGCCGGCTGGCCCCCCAGATAGTATATTATTTCAGCGCCTACCTGGATCTTTTGAGGGAAGGCAAGCTGGCTGAGGGAGAGCCGGTTAATTTTGTGGTGCCCACCGGCAATTTTGGCAATATACTGGCTGGCTTTTACGCCCGGCAGGCCGGCCTGCCGGTCAACCGGCTAATCTGTGCGGCCAATGAAAACAACGTGCTGACGGATTTCGTCCGCACCGGCATATATGATCGCAACCGGCGGTTTGTCAGGACCATATCCCCCTCCATGGACATACTGATTTCCAGCAACCTGGAAAGGTTGCTGTACGAGCTGAGCGGGGGTGACACCACCACCGTCAGGGACTGGATGAATGAGCTCAGGGAGAAGGGCATGTACCAGGTGGGAGGGGGCCTGCTGGCCCAACTGCAGGCGCTGTTCTGGTCGGATTTCAGCAGCGACCGGGAAACCAAGGACGCCATCCGGGAAACCTTTGACCGTACCGGTTATGTGGCCGACACGCATACCGCAGTGGGGCTGGATGTGTATAAAAAATATGTTTTACAGACCGGCGACCGTACCAAAACCGTTATCGTATCCACCGCCAGTCCTTTTAAATTTAACGACAGTGTGGTGGAGGCCCTGCAGGGTAAGGAGGCGGTTAAGGGGAAGGATGAGTTTGAATTATTGCATGAGCTGGCCCGGATAAGCGGGCTGGAGATACCTGTCGGGCTGAAAGACCTGGACCGGAGGCCGGTGCGGCACGACGGTGTGGTGGACAGGGAGGAAATGCCTCGGGCGGTATTTGACTTTCTGAACATTTAACGGTTGATCCGGGAGGCCGCTCCTTAAACTTCGCCTGGTATTTGGGAGGTGTCCTAATCAGCTTCGGCTACTACTTCTCCGCTCATCACCTTTCGCACCGCAGCGATGTGGCGGCACTGAAAGTCCGGGTTGCGCCGGGAGCTGAATCTGTACGTGCAGCATGTGCAGGAATTGGCTGTGGTGTAAAGTTCGTAGCGGCAGTCAATTTCCACCACCCTTGCCTGTTCCGGGGTATCCATGTATACAACCAGTTCACCGACAAAGATGGGGTTTTTTATGGCAGCAACACTCATTTTTGGGCGTCACCTTTCTGATAACAAAATGTTTGTTTGTGCAGATTTGAGGAATCGCGCTCCAAAATATTTTATCACATTGTGCCGGGATTGTCTTTACCTAATGAGATCTGCAAAGTGTATATAAAAACCTGGGGCCTATGGCCGCCAGGTTTTTAGTCTAGCGTACGGCGAAATGTTGGAACAGCCTGGTAAATTATTTGCGTGAGAGGTTTGGTAAAAGCTATGAACACTGTAAAGGCAAGGAGAGTGCGAAATATGTTAGCTGCAAACTTGTAGAAAAATGTGGTAAAATGTTTTCGGGAATACATGATTGTAGAACGGGCCTCACCTGCCGGGGATGGTAACATCCTTGAAAGGGGGTGGGGCGGGATGTTGACAGCATCAGATACGATACAAATTGTAGCAACTGTCATCCTACTTATCACCCTTGTCGTGTTAATCGCCGACCGCAGGCGTTAAATGCGTAACCCCTTAAACTGTTAGCGCAGTTTAAGGGGCCGTAGTTAATACCTCGGCAGTGTGAGGCGCAACAGCCGTTTTTCAATTATAGTATTCCCACTTATTATTTTATATATATTTCTCCGGTAAATCAACTATAAATGCCAAAATATAAGTGAGCCTTTGGTTCGGAAGGGGTTATTCCCCTACCGAACCCTTAGCTAGATATGTTTATCCGCCAAAACTACGGAGGTTTCAACTTGCCGTTCTGGTATCGTCCAGTAATCTTTCAGGAGCCTGTTTTTTTCTGCCGGGGAGACAAGTTTGAAGCCGTGTTTTTCGTAAAAGTTAATGGCCCAGGTGGCGTTCGCCCAGGTGCCGATAAGCATGGGACGATCCGTACGCTGGCTGAGGAAAGAGAGTAATTTTCCCCCTATGCCGTTTCTTTTTGCTGCCGTTCTGACATAGGCGTGCCTAATCAGGGTAACGTCCCTGACATCCTGCTTGCCCATTATCCCAACCAGTTTGCCGTCCTCTTCATATCCCCAGAATTCAACTCCACCATCCATTTCATCCTGGAGTTCCTCTAATGACATATAAGGTTCCTTCCACCGGTCCACGGGGATAACCCCTTTATACACCATGGAAGATTCATTAATTATTGAGTAAATTACATCAAAATCACCGCTGTGGCATTTCCGGATCACATTCAATCATCCTCTCAAATTCAGTGAAACCGTTTTGCTTTACGTGATAAATATCTTTGTCCTGCGTTATTAAAACCTGTAAAAGCGGCGCCGGTCCGTAAAGCCCGGCACGCTGTGTTCACCGTTCGAAACAAAAACGATAAGGTTGATTTCGACCGGGTGAATTTAATTACCTTTATCGGGGCAAATTTTATTTGAATTCAAGAAAAAGGTGATGCTATGTTTTCATTTCATACCCTTTCGGTCATTCCCAGGCTACCGGCCAATATATCCAGGCTAAACGAAATTGCCTATAATTTCTGGTTTAGCTGGAACCGCCCGGCGCGGGAGCTGTTTTTCCGGATTAACAGTGAATTGTGGGATGATGTATATCATAATCCCGTTAAATTCCTGTTGCGGGTGAAACAGGAGGAACTTAACGCCGCTGCAGATGACCCGGGTTATCTGACCCTGTATAGAAACGTTATGGAGCGTTTCGACGGGTACATGCAGGGAAAGAAATGGTACCATACCCGCTACCCAGGTCATGCCGGCCAGTACATAGCCTATTTTTCGGCGGAATTCGGGCTGCATGAGTCCCATCCCATATACTCCGGTGGCCTCGGACTGCTGGCCGGGGACCATCTCAAGTCGGCCAGCGACTTGGGGCTGCCCCTGGTGGGGGTGGGGCTTTTGTATAAACACGGCTATTTTACCCAGAGAATCAATGCGGAAGGGCGCCAGGAGGTGGAATACCCGTATTTAAACTTTCACGAAATGCCCATGTGCCCGGCCACCCGGGAGGACGGCAAGGAGATATTGATAACGGTGGAACTGCCGGGCCGCAAGGTGTACGCCAGGGTCTGGCGGGTGAAGGTGGGCCGGGTGGACCTGTACCTGCTGGATACCGATATCGGCCGTAACTGCAGGGAGGACCGGGACATTACTGCCCAACTGTACGGGGGTAACAAGGACGTGCGCATGGCCCAGGAGATAGTGCTGGGAATTGGCGGGGTCAGGGCGTTGCGGGAGCTGAAAATAAACCCGTATATGTGGCATATCAACGAAGGACACGCCGCTTTTCTGTGTCTGGAAAGGCTGAGGGGAAAAGTTCAGGAAGGGGTGAATCCCCAGGTGGCCGCTGAGGCGGTGACGGCTAACACTCTCTTTACCACCCATACCCCCGTGCCTGCCGGGCACGACGTATACACCGCAGAGATGATGGATCACTATTTCAGTCACTATCTTGGTGAAACTGGCCTGAGCAGGGATGAATTCATCTGTCTGGGCTGGGATCATGACCGCTGCGTGTTTAACATGACCTATCTGGCCATGCGCTTTGCCGATTTCGTCAACGGTGTCAGCGAATTGCACGGGCATGTTTCCAGGTGCATGTTCAGTAAATTTTTCGGTTCCGTACCTCCTGAGGAGGTACCCATTTTCCACGTCACCAACGGCGTGCATACGGAAACCATGATGGCGGAAGTGATGAAGGAACTTTTCAGCAAATACCTGGCACCGGACTGGCGCACAAATATGAGCAATTCCGATCTCTGGACTAGGGTTGAAAGCATCCCCGACGATGTTCTCTGGGCAGTGCACCTGGGCTTGAAAAAGAAAACCGTTGATTTTATCCGGCACCGCCTGAAAATGCAGCGCATCAGAAATTACGAGCCGGCGGAGCGGGTGGCCGAGCTGGAAAAATATCTCGATCCTGAAGCGCTGACCATAGGTTTTGCCCGGCGGTATGCCACCTACAAACGCGCTACGCTGATATTTAGGGACCTCGCCAGGCTGACCAGGCTGATTAATGACAGCAGCAGGCCGGTGCAGATTATTTTTGCGGGGAAAGCGCACCCGGCGGATCACCCCGGGCAGGAAATGATTAAGAGGATTAACGATTTTACAAGGGAAGAGCCCTTCAGGGGAAAGATTATTTTCCTGGAAAACTACGATATTAATGTCGCCCGCCATCTGGTGCAAGGAGTTGACGTGTGGCTGAACAACCCCCGGCGCCCTCAGGAGGCCAGCGGCACCAGCGGCATGAAGGCCGCCCTGAATGGAGTGTTGAATTTTAGTGTGCTGGATGGCTGGTGGCCGGAGGCTTTCAACGGCAAGAACGGCTTTGCTATTGGTGAGGGTAAGGAGTACTGCAACGAGGAGGTTCAGGATCTGGAGGACAGCCTTTCCCTCTATGCGGTGCTGGAAGAACAAATTATTCCCCTTTATTACCAGAGACAGGCCGGCCTGCCCGGTGAGTGGTTAAAATACATGAAAAACTCCATCAGAACCGTAGTTCCCTACTTCAGCACGGAACGCATGGTCAGAGAATATGCCGAGCGCTACTATGTGTCCGGTATCACCCGGGGGATTCATTTCCGGCAGGAGGATTTCTCCGTAGCCGTCCGCCTGGAGGCCTTCAAGGAATTTATTAGGAATAACTGGCACCAGGTGTCCGTAGCGGCGTTGGAAACTGGCAGTTACAAGGGGCTCAGCGCGGGGGACACCCTGAACGTCAATGCCACGGTGCATCTGGGGAGTATCTGGCAGGAGGATGTGGTGGTGGAGATTGCCTACGGCGAGGTGGATAATAACAACCTGACCGGAATCAAAGCAGTCCCCATGAAAATGGAGAAAAAGTTGGAGGACAATACCTTTTTGTACACTGGCAAGCTGATTTTGCCCCGGGGAGCTCTGGGCTATACCGTCAGGGTCAGACCCAGCAGCCCCGATTTTACCCACAAGTTTGAGGTGCCCCTGGTAGCCTGGGCCTGCGGTTTGGGTTAATCCGAGCGCTGCAGGTGCCGGAAGGGAAAGTAAGGTATGATCAAATTGATAACAGTGTTCTGTTTCCCGGCTGGGATATCAGGGCGCTGTTTTTTGTTGGTTTTACCAGGGAAATAAAAAAATGTTAGAGAATATAAAAAATGGTTACATTTTTATGCTGGCGAGCGTCTATAATGACAGACTGATATTTCCACTCTAAGGTATGGGTACACACCTTCTTAAGTTGGATAAATTCCTTACTTCTTAACAAATTCGAGAAGGAATGTCCCCAATTTATATTTCCTCAATGGCGCCAATGAGGGACCAGGGAGAAAGGGGTTGCCTATGCCCGCTGCACAGCAGAACAAAGAGCAAGTTCAATTAACCTTCGAGGAATTATACGACAGGCATTTTGACGCCGTTAACCGCTACCTGCGCTACCGGATGCCGGATGCCTGGGAAGCTGATGATTTGACGGCGGCTGTATTTATCAAGGCCATGGAGAATTATCACCGTTTCCGTGGCGAGGCCCCCGTTGCGGTCTGGCTTTTCCGCATCTGCCATAACACCTACGTGGATTTTATGCGCTCCCGCCGTAAAGTGATGGATTACAGTGAAGCAGATATGATCCCGGGAAAGTACGGGCAGCCGGAGGATGAGTACCTGCACCGGGAGGAACTGGTACAGTTGAAAGAATATCTGGCTCGACTGCCCCTGGAGCAAAGGGATGTGCTTTCCCTGCGTTATATGGGGGATCTGAGGTTTAAGCAAATAGCCCAAGTGCTGGGAAAAACAGAGGCTGCGGTAAGGATGGTCCATTACCGGGCACTGAAAATGCTAAGAATTTTTATAACCGGGGACGGGGGTGAGAATAGCGGTGACCGATAATAACGACAACGTGACTGATATGGACGGCTGGCGCCAATCGAAAAAGGAGCAAAGCGGAGGGGCAAGCTCCCTGCCCGAATTGCTGCAGCACATGCGCAGGGTAAGGGATTCCGTGCCCGTGAGCAATACTCTGCGGGAGGAATTGCGCAGGGAACTTGCCCGGCGGAGGAAGATGGGCGGGGACATCGGGGCGGAAGCACCGGTACCCTTCGTTTTACCCAAATCCCGCCGTGGCGGAAGGTGGCTGCTGCCCGGTGTTGTAGGCGGGGTGCTGATTTTACTGTTTATTGTTGGGGCCATCTGGAACAACACCGGGAGCAAAGTACTGGAAGCTGGTGAAAGCAGGTTTTTGAGCAGCTTCAGGGCTGATGCCGGGCCCCTGGTACCGGCCTTCAATCCCGGGGGTACGGTTGCTGTTTTAAGCAGGAGCGGAGCGCTGCTTTTGCTGGATCTAACCGGAGGGCAATTCGGCCTGGTCAACCCGCCGGCCGGTGAGCAATACCTGTACCCGGCCTGGTCCCCAAGGGGGAACAAAATTGCGCTGGTACGGCAAAAACCCGGTGGCAAGCAAGAAATAATTCAATTAAAGCTACCTGGGGAATATGCGGATAGGAAGTTGGGCGAAATACTCCAAAGCTCTTTAACCAGGGCTGAAATAATCGCCAACGGAAAAACGGGCCAGGTTTTTAACGGCCTGTCCTGGTCACCGGATGGTTCCGCCCTGGCCTATACGATAAATAATCAGGACGGCGGCAATGAAATATTTGTGCTGGAAAAGGGCAAGGAATACAGCCTTGGCGCCGGCAGACATCCGGCCTGGTCACCCGACGCTGCGGCACTGGTGGTGCAGAGGGATTATAATACCGCGCCGGTCAAGGGCACGGCGGCACAGCCGGGGTATAAAACAATGTCGAGACTCTGGCTGGTAGACAGGAAATCCGGTAAGGAAACTCTGCTGGGCGAGGGAAGCCTCCCCTCCTGGGGGGTTAACGGCTATCTTGCCTATGTGGATCTCCAGTTAAGGGAGAGAGTGCTAAGCTACCTGCCCGACGGCTCCCCGCAATTTACCGTGCAGCAGCTTACCGGTACCGCCAGGACAGTTTATCTGGGTAAAAAGGGATCTGCGGTGAAAAGTGTCGCCAGAAGCGGTGACGGGGAAGGTCTGGTGAAAGGAGGGCACCTCCTGGCCACTGCGGAGAGTTCTCCCGGAGTGTCGGAATTGGAGTGGATGAGGCGCCTGGAATTTAACGGCGTGCGGGAGCCCAGAACACTTTACCTGGATCATGCCAGCACCTTTGAGCATATCGGTTTCGGTCCGGACGCCAAATGGGTGGTAACCTGCCGGCTGGACGGGGACATCGTGGCCATGAGTCAGGTTTTTGTGGATGAACGGCTGGTTAAGGGGGTAAATTGACTATGAACATATTGAGGGTGTGGGAAAAGACGATTAATAACGTATGGCAATATATACTTATTGCTTCTTTGCTGCTGGTCCTGGCGGTGGCTGCGGCCCTGCCGGCGCAGCCGGCCTGGGCGTCAGGGGCTGCTGTAAAGGTCTGGCCGGGGCTGGCCGGACTGTATAAAACGGATCAGACGGTTCAGTTGAAAATAGAAATAACTAATAGTGGCCAGCCCTTTGACGCCAGGCTGGTGGTGGACAGGGAAAGGATACCCGGTCGGTCGCTTGACGATAATAGAGTAATATACTCCCGGGAAATAAATGTTTCCACCGGCAAATCTGTGACGGCGATACTTGTACCTGGTGATTTACTGGGCGGGCAAATGGAGGTGACGCTGGACTCAGGCGGGGTGGCTCTGGCCCGGGTGCCCATCCAGGGAACCAATGTCAGCGGAGGCATGATCGGTCTTGTGCTCAGCGAAAAGGCGTACCGCAGCGATCTTTTTTCCTGGTTGGATAAAAGACTGGGTAACTTTAATACCAAATATATAGATCCCCATGAGCTGCCGGACAATGCTCTGCTGCTGCAACTGGCGGACCTGCTGGTGGTGGACCGGGAAACCGTGGCGTCACTCACGGATAAGCAGGTTCAGGCCATCAGGGAGTGGACCGGGCTGGGAGGAACTCTCCTTCTTTCCGGGGGTGCCGGGGCGGAGAGCGGCGGCAAGTTTAGTGCTCTAAGCCCGGTGGCGGTGCAGGGGAGTACCAGGGTGAGCGGTGGCCTGGGAGGTTTGCGTTCCGGTGCGAAATCCCTTAATGCTGCATCAGGGAAGTTAGTTACCGGACAAGTGGTGGTCTCCGATGCCGGGACGCCCGTTCTGGCCAGGAGGGATCTTGATCGGGGCAAGGTGGTATATTGTGCTGTTAATATTGAAGAGCTAACCGGCAACAACGAAAAGCTGTGGCTGGCTATGGACGAACCGGTAGATACCGGGGTTTTTTCCCAGCGCGAGATTAAAGAAAGATCTATGATGAGAAATGTGCTGACCGATGCCAGCTCCTATCTGCCCCAGCTTAAGTTGCCGCCGGTGCCCCTGATGATGGCAATTTGGGTGCTTTACCTGGCAGTTGCAGGTCCGGGCTTATACCTGTTGTTAAAGCGCTTTGACCGGCGGGATTTGAACTGGCTTTTGGTACCCGCGCTGGCCCTGACCACCGCAGGGGGGTTTTACCTCTTTTCGCCGGTTAACCGGCTGCAGGGCTATATGGCCCAGACCCTGACCGCGGTGGATATATTGGGCCGGGATCTGGCGGAAGTGAGGTCCGCAGCTACCATTGTAATGCCCCGGGGTGGTAACCTGATACTGCAGGGGGCTACCGATATGGTGGTGGAGCCGGTAAATTACTTTGGCGATAGCAGCGGGCAAAAAGGCACGGAGGTTGTCAACACTGACCGGGGCTCCGACGTGAGGTTTAATGGAGTGGAATACGGCTCCATGCGTCAGGTTGCCGCCTATGGCCTCTGGCGTAAGGCCGGGCACCTGGATGGGTCTGTATACTTCAGGAAAGGCAGCATTCTGGGTAATGTTACCAACCGTGCCGGCATGGACCTGAGGGACTGCAAGCTGCTGGCCGGAGGGCATTTGATAGAGCTGGGCAATATAGCCGCCGGGCAGACCAGACGCATTAACGAGGAACTGGACAAGTGGCAGTTGATGAGCGAGCCGGAGGCCGTCATGGGCGGCCAGGAATATCCCGGGCAGGACAACAATATCAGGGAAAGAAGACTGCTCAGTCAGATAATCAACCAGGATAACCCCAGGATGGACGGCATTTTATTCATGGGCTGGGCTGACAGTTCTCCGGAGCTGTTCAAAGTCACCGAGGCCGGGGGTGCAGGCAAGAATTATGGCCTGTTGCTGTTGAGACAGAATATTAGTATTGATTATCCCGCCGGGGAATTTACCCTGCCCGCCGGATTGCTTTCCCCCAGGGTGAGCCAGGAGGAGGGCGGTCTGGAGAATAGGCCGGACGGAGTAATAATACATGACGGCAAGGCAGTATTAACATATGAACTGGCGGATGTGATGAAAGGCAGGAAATACGCCGTTACCCGCATTATCTTCCCGGCATCCCGAGGCGGCGGCGTAAATACCATCGAGCTATATGACTGGACCAGTAAAAGTTGGGTGGAACTAAAGCGTGGTCAAAAGGAAATAACGGCTCCGGAACTGTCTAAATACCTGTCGCCGTCTGGCTCTTTGCAAATACGAGTATCGGGTCGCTACCGTGATGAAGTTGCTTTCAAGTCAGGCGCCTTCCGGGGAATTGAAATGGAAGGGGTGGTGGAATAATGATTCAGGTTACAGGACTGGTCAAAAAATTTGGCAAGACCACTGCCCTGGATGCTCTGAATATGGCTGTGCCCAAGGGCAGCATATACGGGCTAATCGGACCCAACGGCGCCGGCAAGACCACGGCCATGTCCATACTGTCCACACTGCTGCTGCCGGACGGCGGGACCGCCCTGGTGGACGGGCATGATGTAGTGGCGGAGCCCATGGCGGTACGCGGGGTTATAGGGTACATGCCGGATTTCTTCGGGGTTTACGACGGTCTAAAAACATATGAATACCTTGACTTTTTCGCAGCGGCCTACTATATTCCTGAAAAGACCAGGAAACCGCTGCTAGGTGAACTGCTGGAGCTGGTAAACCTGTCGGATAAATATGACAGCTACGTGGATTTACTTTCCAGGGGTATGAAGCAGAGACTCGCCCTGGCTCGCTGTCTAATTCACGACCCCAAGGTGCTGATTCTGGATGAACCGGCCTCCGGGCTGGACCCCAGGGCCAGGGCCGAGCTGAAGGAAATTATTAAGCACCTGAAACAACTGGACAAAACGGTCTTAATCAGTTCGCACATATTGCCCGAGCTGGGGGAAGTTTGCGACCAGGTGGGTATCATGGAGAATGGCCGGCTTATTGCCAGCGGCCCGGTGGAGGAAATAACAGCCACCGGTAAAGGGGCTTCACTGCTCCGGATTGAAGTGCTGGAAAGGATCAATGAACTGGCTGATTTTGTGAAATCAAGGAACAGAGTCTCCAATGTCGAACAGGATGAGAGTGGGCTTCGCCTTATTTTCAGGGGCGACCCCCGTGAGCGGGGAGAACTGCTAAGGGAGATAGTAGAGGGCGGCTGGGCGGTAACAGAATTCTCCGAAACAAAGCGAAATCTGGAGGAAGCCTTTATGGCGGTAACCGGGGAGGCGGATGTAAATGAGCATTAATCCGGTATTATTGAAAGAATTACGCCAAAGATTCAGAAACATAAAATCACCGTTACTCATAGCCCTTTATTTGCTGGTCATCGGGGCACTGGTGCTGGGGTTCATCTACCTGCTCTGGCGGCATATGCCGGGATATTACCGCCCGGACTCCAGCCGGGGAATATTTATACTGCTCTCCATGGCCCAACTGGGGTTGATCGGGTTTGTAACCCCCGGCTTGACTTCCGGGGCGATAAGCGGGGAGAGGGAAAGGCAGACCCTGAATGTACTGCTGACCACCAAACTGTCCACCGGAGGGATTGTTGTCAGCAAGATGCTTTCCTCCATATCCTTTATAGTGCTGCTGGTGGTGGCAACTCTGCCCCTTTATAATATTGTGTTTCTTTACGGCGGAATTGCCCCCTCCCAGGTGCTGGGTGTCTTCGGTTTCTACATGGTAACGATTTATCTCTTTGCTGCCCTGGGTGTGGCCTGCTCAACTTATTTCAAGCGCACCGGAGTCAGTACGGTAACCACCTACGGCCTTGTGTTTGCTTTGGGAGTGGGTACTGTTTTGCTGAGCGGATTTATAATCGAGGTCACCAGAGGGCCCTTTCCCACGCCCCCACCGCTGATAGCGCTGCTGCTCATGGATATAAACCCGGTCATGGTAATGCTGCAGGTACTCGGCGAAAGTTCTGTTGGCATGGAAAGGGATATCTGGCTACCTTATTGGAGCATTTACCTTATCTTTTATCTGACTGTCGGAACACTGCTGCTCTTCTGGAGCGGCAGGAAGCTTAACCCCTCCCGGGCACGGGGCACCAAATTCAGGGTGTAATGCGACAGGGGACGGTTCTCTGTTGTCGCATAAAGCCGGTGCAGTTCATCAGCACCGGCTTTATTAATCAGGGAACTCTCTGTGTTTTGTTAGCCTGAATCTCCATTTAGTCCCCCTGTCGTATTGACCTTTCAGCGCAGCTTATTGATAATTTTCTCTTTCCAAGTTTCATATGCTTGCAGCAGGGGGTAGGCACGTCGGATAAATGGCAGCCGGTTGATGTCGTCCGCCCTGATGCCTCCAATGAGCAGGATGGCCAGCGCATAAATTATCATCCCTGCCAGTATGGCAATAAGGCTGGCCGGGGAATTATGACCCGTCAGCGAGTAGGCCAGAGAGTATACTTCCCAGGTTCCCCAGGCCATAATGGCTGTGGCCAGGCCCGGCCGCAGCAGGCCGTCGGTAATATTAAATGAAAAGCCGATCAGGCGCTTGATGGCCAGTATGTTTAATAAGGAAGCGACAGTGTACATGACCACCGTGCCCAGGGCCGCAGCCCGTATTCCCAGGGCGGTGGGGGTAAGAAAATAGGTGATGCTAATTTTAAAGGCCAACCCCGCCAGCAGGTTTTTTACCGGTATGTCAGCTCTTCCCAGCCCCTGCAGGGCACCATTAAACACCAGGTTCGTGCCCCAGAAAACTATGGCCGGGGCGATGGCGGCCAGTGGGATGCCAGCATCTTTATTCGCAAACACCAGTAAAGTAAGCTGTGGCGCCAGCACAAATAGCCCCGCAGCAGCCGGCAGTGAAGTCAGTATGGAAAGCCTGATGGCCTGGGAGATCCTGTTTTCTACAGCCCGGTGATTCTTAATTGTAAAGGCCTCGGCCACCGAGGGTACGATGCTTGTCCCCAGTGATAGGGAAAAGGCAATGCTGATGTTAATAAAGGACATGGCGAAACCGCTAAGCTGACCATATAGAGCGGTAGCCCGCTCTAGACTGTAACTCGCCAGTTGTAGTCTGTTAATAATTATCACGCTATCAATAATGTTATTTACGGCCATGGACATGCTGGCCAGGGATATGGGCACCGAGATGACGAAAACCTTTTTCATCAGCGACCAGGCGCCTTCCCGCCCGGTTGTGCGGTCTTCGTTGATTAATTGCTGCAGTTCCGGCCTGTTCCGGTAATAGATGTATACCATAATCAGTGTTGCCGCAACGGCGCCGGGTACGGCCCCGAAATTGCCCCCGGCGGCGGCCATGGCCAGTCCCCTGGGCAGCAAGAGGTAGCTGAACAGCAGCGTTCCAATTACTAACATTATCTGTTCGCCCACCTGGGAGGCGGCCACCGCCGACATGTTTTGCAATCCCTGGAATAATCCCCTATAGGCGGCCGTGACTGCGGCAAAAAACACTATCGGCGATATGACCTGAAGCCCGTATAGGCTGTGTGGGTTTGGCACTATGCCTATTTTAACAAACCACCCGGCGCCGAAAAAAAGGGTCAGGGAAAATAGCAACCCTGCCCCCATCATGGTGTAAAGGAATATTTTAAAGGTGCGGTAGGCGTCGCGGTACATCCCGACAGACACCTTGGCAGCCACCAGCCGGGCCACCCCCACCGGTATGCCGGCGGACGATATGGTAAAGAAGAGCCAGTAAAACTGGTTGGGAAACATGTAAATGCCCATGCCCTCATCACCCAGCATCCTGCCCAGGGGTATGCGGTAGACAGCGCCCAATAGCCTGACCACCATGGCGGCCACGGTCAGTATCAGAGCGCCCTGAACCAGAGTTTGTTTGGTTAATGATTTTGATTGCATGGCTTTACCCGTTTCAGTCTTCGTTATTTTCCGGCGGTGTGTGGTTGTCTATCCTCCTCAACGGCGTTACCTTGTTTCTCCTGCCGGGACGCTGGGTGGGTATTTCCGATTCCGTTATTTCGAGGTAAAATATTTTATCGGCATAGCTGAGCACGGTAACCAGGCCCCGCTCCGGCTCGGTGAGCCAGATGCCCTTGAATTCCAGCATATCTCCAAGCAAATCGACGTTTACCTTGCGGGGACCCTCGAAGACTTCCAGTTCCCATCCCTGTATGCTGACCACAACTGTTTTTTGCAGTCTGGTATTGTCCATTTTATCAGTATCCTCCTTGGTCTCTCGCCATTCATAACCTTTATAATACCATATATATCCGGTTTTCCAAAAACAAATATGAATTCGGTGCCGTCCTCCGGTGCCTGCAGGCGGCAAACCGGCATATGGTTTCTCCTACAATTATTGACCTTATTCACCACGGGAAAACATTGTGCCATCCAGATAAGCTATAACCTGCCACTTGCTTTTCAAAACGGCTAATAGTATAATCACTTTTACAGGCTGTTTTTTAAATTGTTACATGCCGGAGTGGCGGAATAGGCAGACGCAAGGGACTTAAAATCCCTCGTTCTTATAGAACGTACCGGTTCAAGTCCGGTCTCCGGCACCATTAGATATGCCAGTTAATGAACCATTTTTTGGATCATTAACTGTTTTTATTGTTATTGGCTTGCTACGTAAGGGGTCGGCAAAAAAGTTGATATACACAATACCCTTATTTGGGTCGAGCTCAAGATTATATATAAATCTTCTAAGAAATTCTCTCTTTTCAGCATTTGTACCGTTTTCCCATAGTAAAGGGGCACGTTTTATATAATTTAAAATGGTAGCTTCATCAAGAAGGTTTAGTTCGGGCTTTTCTTTTTCGAGGTCGATTGATTGGTTTTCAAGAGTATCCTTTTCTTTGGACAGTTCTTCCAACTGGGCTAAAATGAATTTTTTAGCCCCAGCACCAGCCTCACTAAGAGCAGAAACCAGTTCCCGAGCCTTTTTGTCGTTTTCGGAAATAAGTTTTTGTATGTGTTTTTTTGAACTTTGTATATCTTTTATATCGGCTTGGAGTAATTGGTTAACCTCTTTTACTAACTGACTAATGTTATCAGGGGAGAATCTATTTAATATTGCCCTGAAAACAGTGTTTTCAAAGGATTTATCCACATAAAAAGGTTTATCGCAACCGGCTAAACCTTTGTTTCGATAGGTGCCGCATAAATACCACTCATCTTTACCCATTTGAGCGCTCACAAGATGGTGGGGAGCTTCCTCTGTACCGTTTAAGCAAATAAAAAAATCTTCTCCCAGGGCATTCTTGCCGGATAAAAGCCAACGGCTATTAACTGTCTTGGGGTTGGCCGTTCCTTTGCCTTTACGTGCTTCTATCTCAGGGCCGCGTACAGATTTCAATTGTTCCCACTCCTCAAGTGAAATAATTGGCGGATGTGCATTTTCAATTACAGTCCACTCGGTTGTATCTTTCCATTTGGTACCTGTTCCACGCAGATCCCTGCCGGTGCGGTTCCAATAATAAAGGCCGCTGTACACTCCTTCAAGAGCGCGGATACAGATTTCTCTTATAGATGACCCACCCCAAACATTACCTTTAACTGAATACATAGGACCCTTTATACCGTCACAAACATAAGATTGTCAGAATTCAGGTGGTCACGGGATGCCTTCCAGGACATGCCTCGGTTCATCCATAAATCAAGGACAATAAAGCGAACGATTTTTGCTCTATCCTCATTTATCTCCCAGATTAACTTTACGATATCCTTGCCACGTGCGTCTTTACCGCGTACGACTCTGGTGTTTATATAGCCATCAGGCGGGAAGCCGCCATTTTTATAACACCAGCCGGACACTGGATCACGTTGTCCGGCATTTTCGGTCATGCCCTTCATAACATGATAGGCAATTTCAACTGACATTGCTTCGTTTGATACTGATACCTTCCATCCAAACGCCGTGAATTGACTTACGGTCATAGTCCGGTTCATTAACACCAATAAGTTTTACACCAGCTCTGCGTAGCTTTTCCTCGTAAACAACACGTGTATATCTATCACGCGCAAAACGGCTTTTCTCATCGACTAAAAATAAAGAGACTCGCCGGTCTCTTATTGAATGGTTTATTAATTCGGTAAATCTTGTCTCGGCGTCTAGATCCCGGAATGCAGAGTGGTCAAATTTATCCCATTTTAAAATGATAACGTTGTTATTTTGTGCCCATTCTTCAATACGAGACTTTTGAGCTGGTATACTAACGTTTTTCTGTCTTTGTCTAGTGTCGGAGACGCGTCCAAGAGCCACAGCATAGCGTAATTCTTGAGATTTTTCTTTAAAATCAGTGCGAAAATTAATTATGTTATTCATATAGTCAACTCTTTGGGTGATAGAGTATATTTTCATTGGATTCAGGGGTGGGGTACCGCCTGCAGGGATATAAATGCGGCTGGTACCTATATTGGTAGCCTTCGTTGTATACTTGTAAAATGTTTTGCTGTGGAATATTATATAATCAGCAAGCGACATTTGAATATATTTTTATCGTTGACAGCAAACACATGTTTCTGTTAAAATATGGTTAGTATTAAATTTATTTTTCTCTTCTATCCGGAAAGAGTTGTTTAAAGGTGATGCATTTATGAATCATATTTACAAATTGCCTGTTGAAGTTAATGTTGATACCATAAGGAATATTAATCAGGAATGGATCTTTTTATTTAATAATAATCATTATTATTGTGATAGTATAACTTTTGATTTTTCAGATGTTAACTTTATTAGGCCTTCTGGTTTAGCTGTTGTCGCTGCTTTAATGAAGTATGTTAAAAATCGAAATTGTTATGCCGAGTATTATTTAAAAGAGGCTATTAATAAAAATGTTTGTTCATATATGGAAAGAATGGATTTTTATAGTCAATTCAAAATCATTAAAGATACTATAAATAGGCAAGAAAATTCTGGGTTGTGTGAATTAAAAGAAGTTATAGATGCTAATACAGCTTATATAGTGGTAAGTCAGCTTTCAGATGTAATAAAAAGTCAAATTAATATTAGTGACGGAACGCTTAATGCAATAACGCATACACTGGGAGAAATAATTGACAATATTTTTCATCACAGCAATTCTCCGATTAATGGTATAGTTTGTGCTCAGACGTATAGGCATGCAATAGAGGTTGAAATTGCAATAGCTGATTGCGGTATTGGTGTGTATGAATCACTAAAAAATACTCCGAACTATAATTATATTGTAAATGATGCCGAAGCACTTAAGCTATGTGTTGGAAAAAAGATTACTAGTAAGCCATTTACTAATGCTGGAGAAGGTCTTTTTGTAGCGAAAAGAATTATTACCCAAAATCAAGGTAAAATGAATATTATTTCAGGTTCTTCTATGTATAAAATATCAAACATTGAAGATGATATAATAAAATATCCATATTGGCAAGGTACTATTGTTAATATGGTATTTAACTTAGATGTACCCGTGAACATAAAAGATATTTTTGATTCCGAGTTTCCCGAGGACGCTGTTCACGATGATTTTGATGAAGTTTTTGATTGATAAAGTTAGGGGTGAATAGTAATGAGATTATCATTATATGGTAGGCATTTAACAGGCCGTTTTCTAGGTCGTAAGATAATTAATGAATTAAGAATGCTGCTTGATATCCATAATACAATTAGAATTGACTTTGGAGGAGTCCAAGCGGTATCACATTCCTTTATTGACGAAGTGTTTGGTGGTTTGGTTTCGGAACTCGGTGTTGATAATTTCAAGAAAAAAATAAAGTTAAATAATTGTTCCGAAGAATTCAAATCGATTATATTATTTGTGCTAAAAGAAAGAAGTGCATCAAAAAAACGTGTTGCTAATTGCTAGAATTTATCCCGGAGTAATTCCGGGTTTTTTATTGCCGAACCATTTATCTAAAAGCTTTTCATATAGGGATTCTGGATTGGCTGTACTATCCTCAACCCATGCTGCTAAAAATTTACCACTTTGCCTAAATCTTTGAATATAGCAAGTTACTGCTACACCTTTTATTGTTTCATGTTTGGCTATCAAACAACCACGTTCTATTTTAGGCAAGTCATAGATAATTTCTGCCTCAAGTGAAAAACCCTTTGAATTGTAAGCAAAAAACGGTTGTAATTCACTAAAGCAAACAAATGCTCCACGGTATATCTCAAGCTCTATCATTCGTCTGCAGGCCATTTCAAGACTCACGTCGTGCACACGCATAATCTGATATAAAAGAGGTATTGGATCTCTATGTTTATAAGCTAAAGATATTATTCGGTCTTTCGGCGTAAGCATTTCAGTGGCAAAATTATCAGCTTCAGTGTGGAGAACCGGGTCCTCCTCTTCCTCAACAAAACTTATATCTCCATGATGACCCAGGTATGGATGCGCTAACTCATGAACTGCTGCAAATCGTTGACTAGCTCGTGTTCGATTACGGTTTACACCCACGGTCTCGTCAAAGTAAAAAGTTATCTAAAAGCCGTCCAGTTTACATATATTGGCTGGCGGTTTTCTGCAAGATGCTCTAAGATGTTCTTATGGACAAAAATAGAACAAATATAAATCATATTAAAAACGACAACAAAATACAGATCAGCCTCAATTCAATGGTAGTCCGCCCAATTACACCAGAGGAAGAAAAGACCTGGAACAACCTGATGCAAGAACACCATTACCTGGGTTTTCAGAACCTTACCGGCGAGACCCTTAAATATGTTGCCACATTGGAGGGGCAATGGGTCGCTCTTATTGGGTGGGGCTCTGCTGCCTTAAAAAGCAGGCACCGCGAAAAATTTGTTGGTTGGTCACAAGAACAAAAAGCACAGCGGCTAAAGTTTGTCGCCAACAACCAGCGCTTTTTGATTCTACCAGGCATACAAATAAAGAACTTGGCATCGAAGGTTTTAGCACTTAATATGAGACGATTACCGGCAGACTGGCTGGCAGTGCATGGCCACCCGGTTCTGCTAGTGGAAACATTTGTTGACCACAGCCGTTTTAGCGGTATATGCTACCGTGCGTCCGGATGGGTTCCACTTGGTAAAACCAGTGGGTATGGGCGCAAATCTGGTGTCTATTACTACCACGGGGAGACCAAGACCATTTTTATAAAAACGCTTCATAAAGACGCCCAACAAATATTATCTGCTCAATTTTTCCCTTCTGAATATGAGGGAGGGGAAAAGGCATTGATTGATTTAAATTCAGTCCCGATTTACACCAAAGGAGGCCTTTTAGAGCATTTGGCAAGCATCAGCGATCCTCGAAAACCGCGTGGCATCCGGCATGCCCAGATATCTATCCTAGCTGTGGCCATTTGTGCTCTTTTGTCCGGGGCTAAAAGCTTTGTTGGCCTTGGCGAATGGGCTGCTGATTTATCTCAAGAGTTACTAAAGCGGCTCGGCTGCCGGTATAGTGATACACTTAGAAAATATGTTCCACCAAGTGAACCCACTTTACGCCGAACCATCCAGTCGGTAAATGCTGATGAGGTTGACCTGACAGTAGGTGAGTGGCTTGCCTTCCAGAGTACTGACGATATTATCGCTGTAGACGGGAAGGTTTTACGCGGCTCAAAATCAGCCAGCACCAAGCCTGTACACCTTGTTTCGGCCCTGCTGCATCATGACCGAATAGTTATCGGCCAGCACAGGTCGACCGGAAAAGCAATGAAATCAAAGCTTTCAAGCCACTGCTTGAGCCGCTGGATTTAAAGGGTAAGATTGTGACGGCTGATGCCATGCAAACTCAGGTAGAAAATGCCCGTTTTATCGTTGATGACAAAGGCGCTGACTATATTTTTCCGGTAAAACAAAATCAAGGGAACCTCTTCGAAACCATACGCAATATCGATGAGGATGATTTTTCCCCCTCCATATAAAACGCTAGATAAAGGGCATGGCCGTATTGAAAAACGTGAAATACAAGTTGCACCCGTAAAAACGGGGCAAACAAATTTTCCTTATGCGACTCAGTTTATCAAAGTGGCCCGCTCCACCACAGACCTTAAGGGCAATAATCTCCGTCAAGATACTGAGGAATTGGTAACCAGCTTATCTCAGGAAAAAGCAGATGAGAAATACTTGTTGGAATCGATTCGTGGCCACTGGTCCATTGAGTGTTCTCTTCATTGGGTACGTACGTGATGTAACATTCGACGAAGACCGTCCGTTCTCAGATCCGGACTGGCTCTGCTCCACGTGTTTTTGCAACTATGCGTAATCTTGCCATAAGCTTGCTACGCTTAAAAGGTGTAAAATGTATTGCTTCCGGTTTGCGCAAACTCAGCTGGAATGTTGAAAGCGCATTGGAGTTGATTGGTGTTTAATCATATTTTGTGACTTTGACGTTACCGTGAGGTTGACGGTAGTACTCTTGCTGTCACTACTAACTTTGGCCCCCAAAGTTTACCGATAATCCGTAAAGGCACTAGAGTTTGGCTATTCTCTATGATGGGTGATACATCAAAGTTACAGGAGGATCCAATATGAATCAGAATACCCAATAAATATAAGAAAATATTCTTATTGCAAAGGATGGTAAATTTGTCTAAAATATGGTAAAAATGTCGCATACCAGCGAAAAGGCAAACCCACCGAAAGGCGGGGACGCAAAACTGCGGGTCTAATGCAGGGGGAAAACCTGCTATGACAGCCGGGTTGCCGTGGGAAACAATATTTGCATTCGTTTTATAGACACCTCCCGCTTAAGCAACGGGAAGGTGTCTATTTGTTTTTCAGACGGCCTTTAGAATTTCGCGCGACGCCATTTTCAAGGAGGTCATGATGAGAAGTAGGAAATTATCCTGTAAAATTGCCAGTGTTATTACCCTGCTGATATTTACTTTCAGCAGCATGGTGACCCCGGTTTTTGCGGGCATTGAATCATCCCGGCAAACCTATGCCGCACCCGGGTTTATCGACCCCTTTGGTCCCTTGGACCCAGGCGGCTGGGGGCAAATGCGACCGCCTGCGGACAATATGGCCGGCCTGGCCGGCTCCCTGGCGCCCCAAAGCGTACCGTTGGATGTTAAATCCTTGAACGGTCTCGGGGACAACCAGGATCACGTCTCTGCCGCCAGCGGCTCCGTGAACCTGCAAGTTACCGACCTGACCGTGCCCGGCCGGCAGTTGCCCCTGCCCATGACCAGGGTATACAACACCGGCAGCGACCAGTCAGGCCCCATGGGTTACAACTGGACATTCAGCTACCATCAGTACCTGCAGATGTTTGAAGATTTTAAAATTGTAGAGTACCGGGGAAACGGCAACAACCAGCTCTACAACTACACCAAAAACGACCCCGAGGGCCAGGTGGACTCCTGCGACGGGGACCCGCTCATATACTATGATCTGGATGACGGCTACTATACCCCTGCCGCCCCGGGCAACACCGGAACCCTTACCCGCCATAGCGGCAGTAACTATACCGTTAAAACCGAGGAAGGCGTAACCTACTTTTATGAGGGTTACAAGGCCGCATGGCGCAGCCAGAGCGCTGACGCCGGTAAACTGACCGCCATTGAGGATCGCAAGGGCAACCGTCTTTCCTTAGCCTATGACAGCAGCGGCAACCTGAAAAACGTACAGGACCCCTACGGCCGGAAACTGACCTTTACATATCAGAACGGTTTACTGACTTCCGTTACCGACCCCGTGGGCCGAACCGTCAGCTACACCTATGACGGCAATAAAGACCTGGTGCAGGTAACAGGCCCGGACGGGGCCACACAGACCTACACCTATGACGGCAGCCACCGTCTCACCGGCATAACCGATGCCCTGGGCAATACCATTGCCTACAGCTACAACAGCGAGGGGAAAGTTACCCAATCCGTACAGTCCGGCGGGATTGCCGAACGCACGTACTCATATCCCGGTGAGCAGAAAACCGTGGTTGAAGACCCGGACGGAAATGCCACAACCTACGAATACGATGATAAGCAAAACATCACCCGTATGGAGGATGCCCTGCACAACGTTACCAGCTGCACCTGGGACAGCGCCGGCAACCGCACCAGCGTAACACTGCCCGACGGGAACAAAACGGAATACAGTTACGACAGCAAAAACAACCTGGTTAAAATAACTGCCTTTGACGGTTCCGAAACCCGTTTCGAGTACAGTTCCGCCTACAGCCAGTTAACCAAGGCCATATATCCCAGCGGGACTGCAACCGAGTGCAATTATGACAGCAACGGCAACCTAACCTCCGTTCGCAACGGGCTGAACCAGACCACCTCATACAGTTATGACAACATGGGGAACATGACCCGTATCACCGACCCTGCCGGGAAAAAAACCAGTATTCAATATGACCAGTACGGCAACATAAAAGAAATTACCAACCCCCTGGACCAAAAAACCACCTATGTATATGACGCGGTGGGCCGGATGCTTTCCTTCACCCTGCCCGGCGATAGAACCACCGTATTCAGCTACGATCAGGGAAAACTTCC